>JAFECZ010000189.1 GCA_018241905.1 Pseudomonadota bacterium | reverse complement strand
ATGCCCACCGCCGGCGAGAGCACGATGGCCAGCAGGCCCACCGGCGCCATGGCCATGCCTGCCTGCGTGGCGGTGTAGCCCATGAATTGCTGCAGCCACAGCGGCAGCAGGACCACGTTGCCGAAGAACAGCCCGTACGCGATCGCGGTTGCCACGGCGCCCGTCCAGAAGTTGCGCCGCTTGAACAGCGACAGGTCGACCACCGGATGCTTCTCGGTCAGCTCCCACACCAGGAAGAAGGCGAAGCCCACCACCGCCGTCACGGCAAGCACCACGATCTGCGCCGAGTGGAACCAGTCGAGCTCCTTGCCCTTGTCGAGCATGAGCTGCAGCGAGCCCACCCACAGCACCAGCAGCGCCAGGCCGATGGCATCGATGGGCACCTTGCGCACGGCGCTTTCACGGTGGCGGTAGATGCCCCAGGTGATGAGGGCCGCCGCGATGCCCACCGGGATGTTGATGTAGAAGATCCAGGGCCAGGAGATGTTGTCGGTGATCCAGCCGCCCAGGAGCGGCCCCATCACCGGCGCCACCAGCGTGGTCATGGACCACAGGGCCATTGCCAGGCCCGCCTTGGCGCGCGGGTAGCTCGACAGCAGCAGCGTCTGCGACATCGGGATCATCGGCCCGGCCACGAAGCCCTGCAGCGCGCGAAAGGCGATCAGCGTCTCCATGTTGGGCGCCAGGCCGCACATCCAGGAGCTGATCACGAACAGCAGGATGCTGGCCATGAACAGCCGCACCTGCCCGAATCGCTGCGTCAGAAAGCCGGTGAGCGGCACCGCGATGGCATTGGCCACCGCGAAGCTCGTGATGACCCAGGTGCCCTGCGTCGCGCTCACGCCCAGGTCGCCGGCAATGGCCGGCAGCGACACGTTCGCGATCGACGAGTCGAGCACGTTCATGAAGGTCGCGGCGGACAGTGCCACCGTGCCCCAGAGGCGCGCCGCTCCTTCAAGCGGCGGCAGCGGGATTTGCGCCTGTTGGGACGACATGCTTTATCGAAGCGTCGAAGCGCTCAGGAAGGATTGACGTGCGAGATCGGCGTGTGACGGCCGCTTCGCACTGTGGCAGCCGGCGCGGCCGGAGCGGCGGGCGCGGGCTGCCTGGCCAGCGCGCCATCGGCGGAGCCGCGGCCCATGTTGGCGGCGATGATGCGCTGCACTTCGGCGTTGGCGCCCTGGTCGAGCTCCGCGTACACCTGGGTCTGCGCCAGCGCCGCGACGCGCGGCGCATCGGCCAGCATCTTGCCGTCCTGGTTGGACACGTCGACCACGGCGTCCATCGACAGGCCCACGCGCAGCGGGTTGGTCTTGAGCTGGTCGGCATCCAGCGCAATGCGCACCGGCACGCGCTGCACCACCTTGATCCAGTTGCCGGTGGCGTTCTGCGCGGGCAGCAGCGCGAAGGCGGCGCCCGTACCCACGCCCAGGCCTTCCACCTTGCCGGTGTACTCGACCTTGGTGCCATAGACGTCGGCGGTGAGCTTCACGGGCTGGCCCAGGCGGATCTTGCGCAGCTGCACTTCCTTGAAGTTCGCATCGACCCACACCTGGCGCAGCGGCACCACCGACATCATCGGCGTGCCGGCGGCCACGCGCTGGCCCAGCTGCACCGTGCGCTTGGCCACGTAGCCGTCCACGGGCGCGGGAATGTCCACGCGCTGCGTCGCCAGGTAGGCCTCGCGCACCTTGGCGGCGGCGGCCAGCACGCTCGGGTGCTGGTCGACGGTGGTGCCTTCGGTCAGCGACTGGTTGCTGGCCAGCTGCTCGCGCGCGGCATTGACGCCGGCCTGTGCGGCCGACAGCGCGCTCTTGGCGTTCGACAGCGCCGTTTCGGCGTGGCTGAGCTCTTCCTTCGACACGGCGCCGTTGCCCGACAGGGCCTTGCGGCGCTGCAGGTCGTCTTCGGCGCGGGCGATGTCGGCCTTGGCCTTGACGATGTCGGACTCGCGCAAGGTGACTTGCGCGGCCAGCGAGCCGTTGTTGACGTAGAGCGTGCGCACCTGGCGCACCGCTTGCGCCAGTGCGGCTTCGGACTGCTCCAGCGCCACCTTGGCGTCGGCCGGGTCGAGCTTGACCAGCGACTGGCCCGCCTTCACGTAGTCGGTGTCGTCGGCGCCGATGGACATCACGGTGCCGGCGATCTGCGGCGTGATCTGGATCACGTTGCCCTGCACGTAGGCGTTGTCGGTCGACTCGTAGTGGCTGGCCACCAGCCATTCGTAGGCACCCCAGCCAGCGCCGGCCAGCACGACCACGGTGGCCAGTGCGGTCAGGGCCTTGCGGCGCTTGTCGTTGCCGCCCGCCGGGGCAGCGCTGGGGGAAACTTGGGGAGCGCCGCCGGGCGCCGAGGTGTTTTGCTCGCTCATGGTGTTGTGCTTCTTTCTTTGCCCGAAAGCGCCGCCGTCGTTTCGGGCGCCTGGTAGCCGCCGCCCAGGGCATGGGCGAGGCCGACTTGAGTTTCGAGTGCGCGCGATGCAAGGTCCACCGCGTCGCGGCGCTGCAGCAGCACGTTGTTTTCTGCGGTGAGCACGTTCAGGTAGGTGCCCAGGCCGGCGCGGTAGCGCTGCACCGCGATGTCGTAGGCGCCTTCGGCAGCTTCTTGTCCGGCGCGCTGCTGGACCTGCTGGCGTGCCACCGACTGGATCGAGCTCACCTGGTCGGACACATCGCGCACCGCATCGAGCACGGCGGCGTTGTAGCTCTCGATGGCGGCGTCCAGGTCGGCGTTCTTGCCCTTGAGGTTGGCGCGCAGCTGGCCGCCCTCGAAGATCGGCAGGCTGATGGCCGGGCCGAAGGTCCACAGGCGGCTGCCGGGCTTGAGCAGTTCGTCGAAGCCCAGGCTCTGGTAGCCGACCGAGGCAATCAGGTCGATGTTGGGATAGAACAGGCTCTTGGCATGCGCCACGTCCTGCGTGGCGGCCTCTACGCGCCAGCGCGCGGCCACCACGTCGGGCCGCTGGCCCAGCAGGTCGGCCGGAATGTGCGCCGGCAGCGCCACCGCCTTGAAGCCCTCCAGCGCGGGCGCCTTGAGCTTGTCGGCGGTGCCGGGCTGGCCCACCAGGGCATCGATCGCGTGCTTGTTCAGTGCGATCTGCTCGGACAGCAGCTCCATGCGCTGGCGCGCCTCCGGAATGCCCGATTCGCTCTGGCGCAATTCGAGCCGGGTGTCCAGGCCCGCGGAGACGCGGTCGTGCACCAGCTGAAGCGTTTCCTCGCGCTGGGCCAGCGTGCGCTTGGCCACGGCCTGCAGGCCTTCGAGACGCGCCCACTGGATGTAGGCGTTGGCCACGCGGGTGGTCAGCAGGATGCGCGCCGCTTCGGCATCGGCCGTGGTGGCATTGGCGCTGCCGACGGCGGCCTCGATGGCGCTCTGGTTCTTGCCGAAGAAGTCCAGCTCCCAGCTGCCGGTGAGCTGCAGCACGCCGGTATTGACCGTGGCGCCGCCCAGCGGAGGCGGATAGATGAAGTTTTCGCTGAAGCGCTGCCGGGTGAGCTCTGCGCCGACACCCACCTGCGGCAAGTCGGCCGACCTGGCCACTGCCACGGTCGACAGCGCCTTGGCCACGCGGGCCCGGGCCACGCCCAGGTTGGGGTTGCCCTTGAGCGCCTGGTCGACCAGCGAATTGAGTTGCGCGTCGCCGAAGGCAAGCCACCAGTCGGCATCGATGCGGTTGTGGTCGATGTCGCTGACGCGAGGGGCCTGGTCGCCGGCCTGCTGCGTACTCAGGCCCAGCGATTGCGCGTCGCGCATCTTCGCATCGCCGGTCTTGATGCCGGACATGTCCGCGCATCCGGCCAGGACGGCCAGCGCCAGCGATGCGGCGATGGCCACCACGCCGCGCGCGGTGCGCGGGTGTTCAGGACGTGCCGGGGTTGTCATTCTTGGTTTCTCCACGGGCAGAGATGAGTTGTGCGTTGTCGAGGATGCGGCGCAGGAAGCCCTTGAGCTGCTCCCATTCCTCTTGCGTGAACCCGGCCAGGTATTCGTTCTGCACGGCGGCCAGGTGCTGGGGAACGTCCCGCGCGGCGGAACGCCCTTCGTCGGTGAGTTCGATGTTGACCACGCGGCGGTCGGACTGCGAGCGCACGCGGCGCACCAGGCCCTTGGCTTCGAGGCGGTCCAGGAGGCGCGTCATGGCGCCGGTGTCGAGCTGGCATTCGCGCGCGAGTTCGGCCACCGTGGCGGTGGTGCCCATGCGCAGCTTGGCCAGCGGAATCCATTGCGGAAAGGTAGGGCTGCCGGGCTCGCACAGGCGCCCTTCCATCGACTGGCTGATCGAAGCCAGGATGCGCTTCATGAGGAAGCCGACGCTTTCGTCCGTGTGGTAGGTCTCCGCACGATAGAAGTCGGCCGGCTTGAATGAAGGCTTAGGGTTTTTCCCATCAGGCATAGGCGAATATTAGTTGCCGCAGCAATTATTGTCAAGGCTGCCTTTGTACTGACAAGGGTTCGATAGAATCGAGGGGCAATGGCTTCCGACGACTCCCGATCGCCCGCCAAGGGGGCGCCCCGCTCCCTGTCCGGCCTGGCGCCCTTCCTGCGACCCTACCGCCTCCAGATCATCCTGGCCGGGGTGTTCCTGGTGCTGGCTGCGGTCACCACCCTTGTCTTTCCGATTGCCTTGCGCAAGCTCATCGACGGGGGCCTGGTCGCCGCCGATCCGGGGGCGCAGGCCATGGGGCTGCGCGACCATTTCCTGGCCTTGTTCGGCGTGGCGGTGGCCTTGGGGCTGTTTTCGGCCGCACGCTTCTTCACGGTGAGCTGGCTCGGCGAGCGCGTCACGGCAGACTTGCGCAATGCCGTCTACGCGCACGTGCTGCGCCAGAGCCCGGCCTTCTTCGAAACCACGCAGACGGGCGAGGTGCTGTCGCGCATCACGGGCGACACCACGCTGGTGCAGACGGTGGTCGGGTCGTCGCTCAGCATGGGCCTGCGCAATGCGGTGATGGGCATCGGCGCGCTGGCCATGCTGGTCTGGACCAATCCCTATGTCATGGGCCAGGTGCTGCTGATCCTGTTGCTGATCGTGCTGCCCAGCATGTGGTTCGGCCGCCGCGTGCGGCGCCTCTCGCGCGCCAGCCAGGACCGGGTGGCCGATGCCAGTGCCATTGCGGCCGAGGTTCTCAACGCCATTCCGGTCGTGCAGAGCTACACGGCCGAGGGGCGCGAGGCGCAGCGCTTCCATGCGTCCACCACCAACGCCTTCCACACTGCGGTGCGCCGCACCAAGGCGCGCTCGGTGCTGGTGGCCTTCATCATCATCGCGACCTCTGCCTCGCTCCTGTGGGGGCTGTACGAAGGCACGCAGGCGGTGCTGCGCGGCGACATCAGCGCCGGGCACCTGGGCCAGACGGTGGTGTATGTGATCATCCTGGCCAGCGCGGCGGCGGTGCTCGGCGAGGTGTATGGCGACCTGCTGCGCGCGGCCGGCGCCACGGAACGGTTGATGGAGCTGCTCAACGCCCAGTCCGACATCCGCGCGCCCCGGGCGCCGCAGCGGCTGCCGCTGGCCAAGGACGGCAGTTCGCTGCGCTTCGAGTCCGTGCGTTTTCACTACCCGTCGCGGCCCGACACGCCGGCGCTGCGCGACTTCAGCCTCGACGTGCAGCCCGGGGAAACCGTGGCACTGGTGGGCTCCAGCGGCGCCGGCAAGAGCACTGTCCTGCAACTGCTGCTGCGCTACTACGACCCGCAGCATGGCCGCATCCTGGTCGACGGCGTGCCGATCGACCAGCTGGCGCTCGATGAACTGCGCGGGCACATCGGCCTGGTTCCGCAAGATGCCGTCATCTTCTCGGCCAGCGCGCTGGAGAACATCCGCTACGGCAGCCCCGGCGCCAGCGAAGAAGCCGTGCGCGAAGCCGCCCGCGCCGCCTTTGCCGACGACTTCATCAGCGCCCTGCCGGAAGGCTACGGCACCTTCCTGGGCGAGCGCGGCGTGCGCCTGTCGGGCGGCCAGCGCCAACGCATCGCCATTGCCCGCGCCATCCTGAAGAACGCACCGCTGCTGCTGCTGGACGAGGCCACCAGCGCCCTCGACGCCCAAAGCGAACGCATGGTTCAGGCAGCGCTGGACAGCGCCATGGAAAACCGCACCACGCTGGTCATTGCACACCGCCTGGCAACGGTCCAGAAGGCCGACCGCATCGTGGTGCTCGACCACGGCGGCATCGTCGAGCAGGGCACGCACGCCTCGCTGGTGGCGCAAGGCGGCGTGTACGCGCGGCTGGCTGCGCTGCAGTTCAGCGCCTGAAGACCCGGGCGCTCTACAACTGGAGCGAAACGGGCCTGCCGGCCATCCCGCTGCGGGTGAGCCAGGCGAAGACCGAATCGACCGTCACGGTTTCGATACGGTCCGAAAAGCGCTTCTCGTTGGGGTGGTCGTCGAAGGCGACGTTGGCGGCCGTCATTCGGCCGCCCAGGCGCGTCAAGGGCCCGAGCCGAATGGTGCTGGGCTGGTAGCCCTTGAACTGCAGCCAGGCCTGTGCCCGGGCACGCTCGCTCGCACCTAACGGCTCCATGGCCAGCGCAAGGGTTTCGATGACCCATTGGTTGGACTGCTGGTACTTCTGCCCCCACGCGTACGACACCACGCTGTAGGCCGGTTCGTTCAGCCGCAGCAGCTGGGCACGCGGGCCCTTGAGCAAGGCCAGGAGCCTGGCCTGGACCTCGGGTGCGGGCACCTCGTATGCGGCCTCGTAGCGCCACATGTCGTCGAGGAAGAACTCACCCAGACCCTGGCTGTAGATGCTGGCGTGCGCGGTGCCGCACTGGTTGAGCTTGTGCACCACGCGCCACGCACCCGCGTCGTCCTTGTAGGCCATACCCAGGTGCGAATAGTGCAGGCCGTACTTCTGCAGGTCCTGCCCGGCGCGCGCCAGGATGACGACCTGCGCGCCGGTGCCGTCCAGCGCCTGGGCCGTGCGCTGCGCCAGCTGCATGCCCAGGCCGAAGTCCTGCGCGGTCAGCGGCTTGGCTTCGCACGACCTTCCAGCAGCGGCGGGAGCGTGGTGCGAGGCCAGCGCCAGCACGAGGCAGGCCGATGCGAACGAGGCAGAGAGCTTGGGTTTGCGCATCGCCCGCCTCTCAGCTCGAAAGCTTTGCGCTGTGCAGCAGGGCCCGTCCGGCTTCGTTGGGAATGAACGCCAGCAACTCGCCCGTGGCCACGAGCATCACCCCGGTGGCGATGACAACCACGCTCACTGCCGTATCGACCTGCTTGATCGAATAGCTTCCGGCGCCAAGCGACACACGCACGCTGGCCTGCGCACCGTCTGCCACTCTTTCGAGCACGTACACCACCGCGTCCGCGGACGCCTGCACGCTCTTGATGACCAACTGGCTGCCCGCCACCGACAGCGCCGCCGGCACGGCAACCACCGTGCTGGCTGCGGCGCCGGCTGCCGCGGCGCTGAGCACGACCGAGGCCACCGGCAAGGCCGACACCGCCAATGACGCATCGCTCTGTGCATGGGACGCAACCGGCGCGAGCATGGCGCTGCAACCCATGGCCAATGCGAGGATGCTGCTGGTAATGGCTTTCTTCATGGCGACTTCCTTTGCTTGTTTGGACAGATGCGCCCGAGGGCCTGCACGCATGCCGGACTGCCCAGGGCGAAGCGATGGTGCTTCGCCCGATGGCCGGGAGCAGCACATTTGCAGGCGGGTAGCCCAAACGGAGTCGGCCAGTAGCCGGATTCGATACCCCAACGCGAGCCTTGCGCCCGCGCCGGCGCTGCTATTACTACTGCAGCGTTTCCTTCAGCGCAGAAGGCAGCGCGATCTGCATCACGGCGATGCCCTCTTCGGCGAGCGCGGCGCTTTCCTCGCGCGTGGCCTGGCCGCGGATGCCGCGCTCCTTGACCTCGCCATAGTGGATCTTGCGAGCCTCGTCCGCAAAGCGGTCACCGACGTCCTCGGTGCTTGCCATCAGTTCCCGCACGGCGCGCAGCCAGCGGCCATGCTGCTGCGCGGCCTCCTGCTGGTCCTGCTGCGTTTGCGTGGGCGGGGCGGCCTCCTTGCCGGCGCCAAGATTCAGGCGCGGCGCGCTCAGCATCTTGGTGACCTCCTTGCCGCCGCACATCGGGCACTCCACCAGGCCGCTGGCCAGTTGCGTCTCGAACGCTTCGTTCGACGCAAACCAGCCTTCGAACCCGTGGCCGTGCGAGCACTGGAGGTTGAGGACTTTCATGCGCCGGATTATCTCGATTACGCGCCGTCCGGCACAGCCTGCCAGTCGAGTGACCACTCGCCCGACACGACGTTGCGCAGCCACAGGGCGCATGCGAGCGTCTTGGCGTCGGTGACGGTGCCGTCGCCGCACCAGCGCAGCAACTCGTGCGCCTCGGCGCTGAACACGTCGACGAACTCGCCGTGGTCCAGCTGGCGCTCGCCGAGCGTCAGGCCGCGCGCAAAGTAGATATGGATGATTTCCGTGGAATAGCTGATGGCCAGGTGCATGGCGCCGGCACGCGCCCACTCGCGGGCGCTGTAGCCGGTTTCTTCCAGCAGTTCGCGCTGGCCGCAGACCAGCGGATCTTCGCCCGCGTCCAGCTTGCCGGCCGGAAACTCGACCATGACCATGCCCACCGGATAGCGGAACTGGCGCTCGAGCACGACGCGGCCATCGTCCAGCAGCGGAATCACCACCACTGCGCCTGGGTGCACCACGTATTCGCGGGTGGCCGTGTGGCCGTCGGGCAGCCGAACGGTGTCGCGCCGCGCCTCGAGGAAGTTGCCCTTGAGCAGCACGGTGCCGTCGATGCGCTCTTCCTTCAGGTGTCTGTCGTCTTTCATTCGGTCAGCTCCGGTGATGCTTGATCAGGTAGCGCCAGATGAAGCCGGGAAATGCCAGCACCAGGAACAGCGAACCCGAGACGGCGTAGAACTCCCAGCCCTGGGGCGCGATCTGTCCGACGCGGCGCTCGAACAGCAGGCCCAGCGCGCCGACCAGGAAGTACAGCACCACCAGCTCTGCCAGACGTACGGCCAGCAGCTTGTGGGCCGAGCGCAAGCTGAACAGGCCGAACAGACGCTCGTTCAAAAACGGCAAATTGGCCGCCACCAGGGCGACCAACAGCACGAGCCAGACCGACGCGCTCTGCGACACGCGCGCGCCAGCCTCAGCTGGCGAGGGTCGCCACGATGGCCTTGGCGCACAGCGCC
>JAFECZ010000188.1 GCA_018241905.1 Pseudomonadota bacterium | reverse complement strand
TCACCGACAAGGACGGCGACCAGAACACGGGCTCGGACTTCCTGAACATCGGCCAGGCCCTTCACTTCGAGGACGACGGGCCGAGCATGCTTGCGCGCAGCGACCTCATCTACTCGAACACCAGCAATCCTTCGCCGGGCGGCACGGGCGTCTTCGACTACGAACTAGGCGCCGACGCGCGCACGAGCTTCAGCTCCTCCAACTCCGACTTCTCGCCGATCACCTTGACCGGCACGGTGGGCGCCTCGGCCATCACCAGCCCGACCGTGACCTGGTCCTCCGAGACCGCGACCAGCGCGTCGTTTGGCGTCAGCTTTAGCTACCAGCCGGATCCGAGTTCGGCGACCACAGCCAGCGCCACCGGAACATTGAGCTTCGACAAGGTGAACGGAACCTATTCCCTCAGCCTGAACGCGCCCCTTGCGGGCTTCAACACCGTTACGACGGGACAGGCCCTGGGGTTCACCGGCTACACGGTGGGCACCAACACGGTCGACCAGACGCAGCCCGACGTGTCGGTGGCGCAGCTCAGCAACAACTTCTTCGTCCAGTTCACCGGCTACAGCGAGCCCGGCGGCGGCACCGGCGCCAACAACATCCAGGCGATCGGGCCGGCGGACCCGCTGGGCACGGCCAACGGAAACACCTTCGCGAACGGCGAGCTGTTCAAGCAGGCCGGGGCGTGGGTGAGCGTGTCCAACCTGGCCAATGGTGTGGCGGGCGACACCATCCAGAAGGGCGAAGTGCTAGACCTCGACTTCTTCGCCGCGAACCCGTTCGGCTTCACTAACACGGTGCCAACCACCCAGGCCGCGGGCATGTTCCTCAAGTTCGACGGCATCGGCAGCGAGGACCTGGTGCTGGTGCTCAAGCTGATAGACCCGGACGACCAAAGCCGCACCACCCGGGCCATCATCATCGACAACGCCGACATCACCAAGTTCGGCGGCACCATTCCGGCCCCGTACAACATCTCGCTGGACAACAACGATGGCGCGGTGATCATCGAGTCGAATGACTTCAACATCAACAGCGGGGAGAACTACCTGATCGAGGGTGCCCAGCTGCTGGTGTCGACCGAAGGCGTGACGGGTACGGCCATCAACCTCAATCCGCTGACCGGAGTGGGGGGCAACAGCTCGTCGTTCCAGGAATTCCAGGGAACACCTGGAACCGCCAACCCCGAAGCGTCCACCACCGACAACGACGTTATCAAGATCTCGGACATCGGCTTCGTCACCGTCAACAGCGGCCAGCTGGACGCGAGCCTGCACTTCTCGCTGGCGGTGAAGGACGCCGATGGCGACCCCACCGCGACGCAGGTGCTGGACGTGAGCATCGTGGGCGGCACCACTTTCACCGGCGGTGCAGACAACGAGGCGATCCAGGGCACCTCGGGCAACGACACGATCAACGGCGGTGCCGGCAACGACATCCTGACCGGCGGCCTGGGCAAGGACACGCTCACAGGCGGCGACGGCAACGATGTCTACGACTTCAATGCCATTGCCGAAAGTCCGGCCGGTGCGAACAAGGACGTGGTCAACGGCTTCGTGAGCGGGGCGGACAAGATCGATGTGTCGGGCATCGACGCCATTGCGGGCAACGCGAACCCCAACGATGCGTTCACCTATCTGGGCAGCGCAGCGTTCACCAACCAGGCCGGACAGCTGCGGTTCGACGTCGCCACCAACACCCTGCAAGCAGACGTCGACGGCAACGGCGGCGCCGACTTCGAAGTGCAGCTGGTAGGCATCGCGGTGGCCCCAGCACCGGCCGACATCATCGTTTAGGGCCGCCGAAGACGCCCAGTTGACTACAAGCCTGAAGGAAAGCGGCTGGACTGGACAGGCAGGAGGGCCGCCCGGCCAGTGCCGCGAGGAGGGACGCGGGAGATAAGCGCGATGAAGGCAGCAACGACATCGAGCGAGGACGGCAGGCGCACAGGCCTGAAAGCGGCCCTGGACGCCTGCCGTACCTCGTTCATGTCCGCGGCCTTCTTCAGCCTGTTCGTCAACCTGCTGATGCTGGTGCCGGCCGTCTACATGCTGCAGGTGTACGACCGGGTGCTCACCAGCGGCAGCGCCTCGACGCTGCTGATGCTCACCTTGATCGTGGTGTTCCTGTTCGTCGTGCTGGGCGGCCTGGAGTGGCTGCGCGCGCAGATCCTGATCGTTTCCAGCATGCGCCTGGACACCCTGATGGGCCCGACGGTCCACGACGCCGTCTTCGCGCGGGCGATGCTCAGCGGTGGGCGCCAGGCCGACACCCAGCCGCTGACCGACCTGGACCGGCTGCGTCAATTCCTCACCGGGCAAGGCCTTTTCGCGGTCCTCGACGCGCCGTGGCTGCCGGTTTATGTCGCAGTGATGTTCATGGTCCACCCCTGGTTCGGCATCGCGGCAATCCTCGCGGCGCTGGTTCTGATGGCGCTGGCGGCCTGCAACGAGGTGGCCACCCGCGACTTGCTGCAAGAGGCCAACAGGCACGAGGGCAGGGCCAACCTGAAGACGGCGGCGCATCTGCGCAACATCGAGGTGATCGAATCGATGGGCATGCTCCCGCGCCTGCGCGAGCGCTGGTCCACCGAGCACGACGCCGCGCTGAGCGCCCAACACCAGGCTAGCCGTCGCGCCGGGCTTGTTGCCGCGCTGTCCAAGACTTTTCGGTTGACCGTCCAGTCCTTGATGCTCGGCTTGGGGGCCTACCTGGCGCTGCGACGAGAAATCAGCGCAGGCTCGGTCATTGCGGGTTCGATCCTGCTGGGCCGCGCACTGGCGCCGATCGACGCGCTGATCGGCAATTGGCGCGGGGGGGTTGGCACACGCGCCGCGTATCGCCGGCTTTCCGAACTGCTCGCCGCAACGCCCGAGCGCGCTGCGCCGATGCCGCTGCCCGAGCCGCGCGGCGAGTACCGACTCGACAAGCTCGTCATCCAGCCGCCAGGCGCTCGCGCGCCACTGATCGACGGTCTGAGCCTCGTGATCGACGCCGGGATCCAGGTGGCCATCGTGGGCGCCAGCGGCGCTGGCAAGTCGACCTTGCTGCGTGGGCTGCTCGGCCTGCACAAGCCGTCAAGCGGCGAGCTGCGGCTCGACGGCGCCGAGCTCGAGCAGTACGCGCGGGAGTCGGTGGGACGCAGCATCGGCTACCTGCCCCAAGACGTCGAATTGCTCGAGGGCACCGTGGCCGAGAACATCGCCCGCTTTGACGAGGTTGACCCGGACGCTGTCGTTGCCGCGGCTGAGCTGGCCGGCGTGCACGGCATGATTCTCGGCCTGACCGAAGGCTACGAGACCCGCCTGGACAGCGGCTTCGTCCTCTCGGCCGGTCAGCGGCAGCGGGTCGCGCTGGCCCGGGCCGTGTACAAGACGCCGAAGATCGTCATCTTGGACGAGCCCAATTCGAATCTGGACGATGCAGGCAACGCCGCTTTGCAGCGCGCACTGCAAGAGCTGCGCCGCCTGCGCAGTACGGTAGTCATCGTGACGCACCGCACCCACGTGCTCAGCCAGGTCGACCGGATCCTGCTCCTGGTGGAAGGCAAGCTCGCACTGTACGGAGCGCGCGACCAGGTTGCCGCGAAAATCAATCAGGCCGCGGCCCAAGCCGCGCGTCCGGTGCCCAGGGCCTCGGAAGCCCGGGTCAGCGTGGCGGGGGTGGCCAATGCGTAGCGCCGAGCTTGTTGCGCCCGATTCCGCCAACGTCGTAGCTGAGCGGCGCCTGCGACGCATGGGCATCGTCGTGGTCGCGGCCATCTTTGGCGGATTCGGCCTGTGGGCCGCCATTGCACCGCTGAGCAGCGCGGCCATCGGGCAGGGCGTGATCTCGGTGGAGCAGTACCGCAAGACCGTTCAGCACCTGGAAGGCGGTATCGTTCGCGAAATCCGGGCCAGGGACGGCCAATTGGTGGCAGCACAAGACGTGCTGCTGATGCTCGACGACACCCAGCCAAAAGCCCAGCTCGAAGGCCTGCGCGGGCAGCTTTTTGCGCTCCTGGCACGCGAGGCACGGCTGGTGGCGCAGCGCGACGGCCTCCAGAAGGTAGACTTTCCCCAGGACCTGACCAATGCGCGCAGCGATCCGCGCGCCGCCGCCGCCATGCATGTGCAGGCGCAGACCTTCCTGGTGCGCAAGCAGGCGCATGACGGCGAGGCCACCCTGTATGAGCGGCAGATCCAGCAGCTGCGTGCCAAGGCCACGGGCCTGATCGCGCAGCGCAAGAGCCGCGAGCAGCTCGTTGCTTCCTACGAGAGCGAGCGCATCGATTTCGAGGCGCTCGCCAAGCAGGGCTATGCCGAACGGCAACGGGTTCGCGAGATGGAACGCAACGTGGCACAAAGCCAAGGCCAGCGCGGATCGCTGCAGGCAGATCTGGCGGCCACGGAGCTTCAGATCAGCGAGACGCAGGTCAAGATCGTGCAGTTGGGCAAGGAGTTGCAGCGCGAGGTGGCCAAGGAGCTGGCTGATGTCCAGAGCGAGCTGTCGGTGGTGCGCGAGAAGGTCCGCTCGCTCGAGGACATGGTGGCACGCACGGTGGTGCGCGCGCCCGATGCTGGCATGGTATTGGGTCTGACGGTGCACACGCTCGGCGCGGTGGTGCGCCCGGGCGAGCGCATCCTGGACATCGTTCCGCAGAACGCCAAGCTGGTGGTTGAGGCCCAGATATCGCCGCAGGACATTGACCAGGTGCGCATCGGCCAAGGCGCCGAAGTACGCTTTCCAGCCTTCAAGCAGCGCGACCTGCCGCGCATCGACGGCCGCCTGGTCTCGCTGTCGGCCGACCGGCTGATGGACGACAACGACGGGCGCAAGGTCCCCTACTACCTGGCGCGGGTGGAGATCGATTCCGAGGGCATGCAGGCGCTGGCGAAAGCCAGGCTCGGCCTGTTGCCCGGAATGCCGGCGGAAGTGCTCGTCAACACCGGCGAGCGGACTTTCCTGCAATACCTCATGGCGCCCCTCTCGGACACCGTGGCACGCTCGTTCAAACAGCATTGAAGGCGCCGCTCGTGTCTACCCGCTACGCACGAACTCCTTCCTGGGCTCTTGCGTTGTCGGCCTGTCTGACCCTGCCACTCATGTCCTTCGAGGCCAGTGCCCAGCGGCTGGCAGAGCTGTACAGCGCCGCGCTGAGCGGCAACCCGAATCTCAAGTCGCGCGAGTTCGACGTGGAGCGCGCCCGCGCTGAATCGGATGGCGTACGAAGTCGCCTGTTGCCGCAGGTCTCGGCCTACGGGACGTGGTCGCGCAACGACTACCGCGACGCACTGGTCGGCGATCAGCACTACAACGGCGAGCGGGCCAACATCAGCCTGCGCCAGGCCCTGTACGACCCGATTTCCAGTCGCCGGCTAGGCGCGGCGCAGGCGACCATCCAGCAGCGCGAGCACGAGGCGGTGCTGATCCGCCTGGCGTTGCTCGAGGAAGTGCTGGACCGCTTCCTGCAGGCACTGGCCGCACAGGACGAGCTGGCTTGGCTCGACGCCGAAACCCAGGCGGCGGGCCGCCAGGTCGATCGACTGCGCGCCATGCGCGAGCGGCAGATGGCCAAGGTGACCGACCTGGCCGAAGCGGATGCCTACGCCCAGACGCTGGTGACGCGCACCATCGACGCGCGCAACCAGCACGCTGTGGCCCTTGCCCGGCTCGCGGAGGTGTGCGGGGTCGATGTGCGGCAGGTGCCTCCACTGAGCCGGGTGAGCTTCGATCGCCTGGCCGGAAACCAGCAGGAATGGGTGGCGAATGCGCAGCGCAACTACCCGCGCCTGCTGGCGCTGGTGGAGGCACTGGACGCCGCGCGCAGGAGCGTGGAGGCCAGCCGCGCCGAGTACCTACCGCAGCTTGCCGCGAGCCTATCGCACACGTATTCCGACCAGGGCTATGACAACCGCCGCCAGCCCACCTACCGAGTGACAAGCGCCGGCGTCGAGGTGCGCGTGCCGATCTATGAAGGCGGACGCTCGGACGCATCGGTGCGCGAAGCCACTGCGCGCCTTGGAGTGGCACAGCAGCAGTTGGAATCTGCGCGCCGCGAGGTCGACCGCGAAACCACCACCATCTGGTTGAGCGCCCAGGCCAACCACGCGCGCATCAGCTCCACGGATGCCGAGGTGCGTGCGCTCGAGCAGACGGTGAAGGCGCAGGAGATCGGCCTGGACCTGGGCGCCAGCCGCATCACCGACGTTCTTGACGCACGTCGCAGGTTGCTGCGGGCACGCGTCGACCAGGCCAAGGCGCGCTACGACTACCTGCGCGACATCGTGGCGCTGAAGATCCGAACCGGCGAGGTAACGGAGACGGACGTCGCGTCGTGGGACGGCTGGTTCGGCCCGATCGCTCGCTGAGTCATCTCAACAGCCATTGCGCGTCGGCGGCCAGCCCACTCAGCTTTTGGGCGCGAAGCCCGCTTCGCGCACCAGCGGCGACCAAAAGCCATACTCGCTGTGAATGGCCGCACGCATCGCGTCGGCATCCGGTGCGTCAGGCGTGAGCCCGATCTCGGCCCATGCCCTCGTCAGGCAGGTGGCCAAGGACCTGGGCTTCTACGGCGTGTTCGCCGCGAACGGTGACGACTGGCGGCGGCAACGAGCCATCGTGATGGCGGGCCTGAACCCCGCCCACCACAAGACCTTCCTGCCCGCCATCGCGGACGTCACCAAACGCCTGCGTGCACGCTGGCTCGTCGCGGCGCGAGACCACCGCGACATCGACCTGCTGTCCGATCTGGTGCGCTATACGCTCGACGCGACCACCTGCCTCGCATCGGATACAACCTGAATACCCTGGAGCAGGGTGACCGGGCTGCGATCCAGCAGCACTTGAATGTGATCTTTCCTGCACTGCTGCGGCGGACGCTCGCGCCGATCGACATTGAGCACTGGCTACCCATGCCGACACCGCGCCAACGCGCCGCGGCGGCGCAGAGGGCGGTGCAGGGCTTCATTGACGAAGAGCGCTGCGCCAACGAGGCGATGCGGATCAACCGGTCACGCCACTACTCATCGTGCAAGCGACGCAGGACGTCGTCGTGGATCAACTCGCGATTCCAGCCGGCACGTTAGTGGCTTGCGTGATGCGCCCTGCCGGTATGGAGGCAAGCCGTTTCGATGACCCGCAAGCTTCAAACCTTCGCGCTGGATGGGGGCGCATACAAAAGCGAACGGAATGATGGGTGCCAGGCGCGTCGTCATGCCATTTGGCGCAGGTCCGCGCGTTTGCTCGCCCAACCCGCGCCATCGGCTCTGATGGCCCCAGACCTCCCGCGACATCGACCAGGCGAGGGTCATCTACGGGGTCCTAGCCGGAGCCGCAATGCCGCGAGGATCAGGAAGGGCCGCTGCCCACTTTGCCCACTGGCCCGTGGCGAAGCGGGCTCACTACTCTCAACAGGTGCGTGGCCGTGGATCAGTCTGGCCGTTGGCGCGAGTCAACGTCAAGATGGGGAGCGTGCCGGAAGCCGGCGTCAACTCGATGGTGTTTGCACCTGTGAAGCGACCGTTGTAGCTGGCAGCCAATGGCGCGGGCACGGTCGTCGCGGGGGGCGTTGGTGCCAGGTTGAGTGTCATCGCACAGCCCGAGTAGCTGCCGGTTACGTCATGCGAATCGCTGTCGATTCGAAGCGTGCTGAAGGCCTCGAAGCTGCCAGTAGCAGTAGTGGGCGCATTGGGGTTAAGGTTCAAGAACACGTCATGATTCGCGCCGCCCAACTGGCCGGTGAACGAGAAGCCGAATGTGAAGAAGGGCACCAGCAGCACCACTTCTGAGCCGCCACCGCAGCCGGCGATGATCAACGCAGCCAGAACCCAGGCGAGCGCCGTGGGCGAACACACACGCTTGGATGATGTGTAGTGACTTTGAGCTTTCATGGCCCCTCCTGTCGGTTGGTTGAGTGAGAGCGTGGAAATCAACTGAAAAGGTGGCGTCAGCTGCTGCTCACGGTTTCGCCACAGCGTTGCCCGCGTTCCGCAGGGTTGCGAGTTGAGACTGAAACTGGGCGATGGAGCCTTGCAGCGCTACAAGTTCCGGCCCGAGTGCTGCCATGCGATCACGCACAACGGTGGGCACGCGCTCGGTTTCAACAATGGTTCGGGCATAGTCGTTGGCGAAGAGGAAGCTCTGGTGCGCCGCCCACAGGCGCTCGCGCAACGTGACCCAGGCCGTATACACCTCGGGCCCCCAGTTGCCCTTCAACGTGCCGTCGTACTTCGTCATCGACTTGATAAAACGTTCCGCCGCCTTGTTGTACTCGGCCACCGTCTGGGCGTAGTACTCACGGGTGACGGTGGGTTGGCGCAACACCAGCTGAGCGTCGTGCAGCTCCAGAAGAAAGCCGCTCAGGGTCTCGGCCAGGTCTCTCTCGGCCGCCTCAGGGTCACCCGGCGGAATGTTGTCGGCGTCGTCGAGATCGAATACCCCTCCGCCCGCGCGCACGCGCTGTGCTATCCACTCCAGCGAGAGCGCGGTGAAGGTGGAACTATCGGAATCGGTCGTCATACCCACGAGCCCACGCCCCGTCGTCACCGGTGCTCCCGAGCTGCCGCCGAGCACGCCGGGCATGTCAACGCGTAGGCGCCCGTCCTTGGTGGGCAGCGCAGAAATCTTTCCCGAAATCGGGGGGACGCCGCACGAGTCCTGTCGGCCGAGCAACCACGCTGGATCGGCCACCTCGACCTGCTCCGGCTTGGCCAATGCCTTGGAGGCGACCTGATAGCCGGCAGGTCGCGATACACGCAGCAGCGCCAGGTCGCCGAATCCGGGGTCGAAGCCCGCGACGCGCTCGGCCGCAAGGCTCTGCGGCAACCCATTCTTGCAGCCATGCACGACGATCTGCGTCGCATCGGCCAGCACGTGCGCTGGTGTGGCGATGTAGACAACGTCGCGGTCGGCGCCGACGACGATACCGAAACCGTGTTCAGCGGCGAGCACGCGCACAACCACAGCCAGCAGGCGATCACCCAACGTCGGACCGTCATCGTAGGTAGTGGCATGGGCCGCAACGCCGAACGCGAGCACGGTCGCAAGTACGACTTGCCGCCGCGGGCGAGGGCGTGCCTCGTTCAGGCAGCAATGCTGCTCAGCTGCTGACGTACCCACGCAAGGGCTCCCCAGAGAAACAGGGCGGCGCTCCAGAGAAGGCCCACCGTATGGTGGCGAGCGACAAACTCGAGAAGGC
>JAFECZ010000187.1 GCA_018241905.1 Pseudomonadota bacterium | reverse complement strand
GCATCGTTCACGCTCGACCCCAAGCACCACAACGTGCTGCAGCCGGGCAAGCGGCCGTTCCACACGCTGAACCCGGGCATGTACCTGCGCGACGGGCGGCCCAACATCCTCTATGGCACGCAGGGTGCCGACGGCCAGCCGCAGACGCTGTCGGCCGTGCTCACGCGTCTGATCGACTACGGCATGGACCCGCTCACCGCGCTGGCTCGCCCGCGCTTCCTTCTGGGGCGCACCTTCTCGGATTCGCGCGACAGCCTCAAGCTCGAGCGCGACGCCGGCGAGGATGTGTTCAAGGCGCTGGCCGCACGCGGCCACGAGGTGAGCCCGATCGAGGCGCAAAGCCCGCTGGCCGGTCATCCGGGCGCCATCCGCATCGAGGCGGACGGCAGCATGAGCGGCGCGCACGATCCGCGCAGCGACGGGATCGCGCTGGGCGTGTAGGCCGGCGCGGCAGCTCAGGCGGCCAGGGCCCGGCGGGCGGCTGCCGCGATGCTGCCGGCATCGACGCCGAAGAAGCGGCGCAGCGCGGCGCGCGTATCGCTGCGCCCGAAGCCGTCCGTGCCCAGCGTGACGTAGCGCCGGCCTTCGGGCACGAAGGCGCGGATGCTTTCCGGCACGGCCCGCACGTAGTCGGTGGCGGCGATCACGGGAACCTGTTCGCCGACGCGCAGTTGCTGCGTGACGAAAGGCTTGCGCTCGCCGGTCGCGTCCGCCTCGCAGGCCTGGCCGTCGCGGGCCAGCTCGCTCCAGCTTGTCACGCTGAACACCTCGGCCGCGATGCCCTCTTCAGCCAGTGCCTGCGCGGCCTTGATGACCTCGGTGAGGATGGCGCCCGAGCCCATCAGCGTCACCTTCTTCCTTGCCTTGTCCGGCCCCCAGCTGCCGAAGCGGTAGCAGCCGCGCAGCACATCGGCCTGCACTTGCTGCGGCAGGTCGGGCTGTGCGTAGTTCTCGTTCATCAGGGTGATGTAGTAGAAGCAATCCCGCTGCTCGACCAGCATCTCGCGCATGCCCGCATCCACGATGACCGCCATCTCGCCGGCAAAGGCCGGGTCGTAGGCCTTGCAGTTGGGAATGGTCGCGGCCACGAGGTGGCTGCTGCCGTCCTGGTGCTGCAGGCCCTCGCCGCCCAGCGTGGTGCGGCCCGAGGTGGCGCCCAGCAGGAAGCCCCGTGCGCGCTGGTCGGCCGCGGCCCAGATGGCGTCGCCCACGCGCTGGAAGCCGAACATCGAGTAGTAGATGTAGAAGGGCAGCATCGCCAGGCCGTGCACGCTGTAGCTGGTGGCCGCGGCCGTCCAGCTGGCAATGGCGCCGGCCTCGCTGATGCCTTCTTCCAGGATCTGCCCGTCGGTGGCTTCGCGGTAGCTCAGCACCGAGCCGATGTCTTCCGGCGCGTAGCGCTGGCCCACGCTCGAGTAGATGCCCACCTGCTTGAACAGGTTGGCCATGCCGAAGGTGCGCGCCTCGTCGGCCACGATGGGCACGATGCGCGGACCCAGCTGCGCGTCCTTCATCAGGTTGCCCAGCAGGCGCACGAAGGCCATGGTGGTGCTCATTTCCTTGCCCGCGGCCGTGACGGCGAACTGCGCGTAGTTGGCCAGCTCGGGCACCGGCACGGTGTCGCACGCGGTCTCGCGTCGCGGCATGGAGCCGCCCAGCGCGGCGCGGCGATCCTTGAGGTAGCGCATCTCGGCGCTGTCCTCGGCCGGCTTGTAGAAGGAAAGCTGCGTGGCCTGCTCGTCCGTCAGCGGCAGGTTGAAGCGGTTGCGGAAGGCCAGCAGGTCGGCCTCGTCCAGCTTCTTCTGCGAGTGCGTGGTCATCTTGCCCTGGCCTGCCGTGCCCATGCCGTAGCCCTTCTTGGTGTGGGCCAGGATCACCGTGGGCTGCCCGCGATGGGCGGCAGCGGCGGCATAGGCGGCGTGGATCTTCACGATGTCGTGGCCGCCGCGCTTGAGCCGGTCGATCTGCTCGTCGGTCATGCCCTGGGCCAGGCGCGCCAGCGAATCGCTCTGGCCGAAGAAGTGCTCGCGGTTGAAGCGGCCGTCCTTGGCGGCAAAGGTCTGCATCTGGCCGTCCACCGTGTCGGCAAAGGCGCGCGTCAATGCGCCGGCAAGGTCGCGGGCGAACAGGCCGTCCCAGTCGCTGCCCCACACCAGCTTGATCACGTTCCAGCCTGCGCCGGCAAACAGCTTCTCGAGCTCGTCGATGATGCGGCCGTTGCCGCGCACCGGGCCGTCGAGCCGCTGCAGGTTGCAGTTGACCACCCACACCAGGTTGTCGAGCTTCTCGCGCGCGGCGAGCGTCAATGCGCTCATCGACTCGGGCTCGTCCATCTCGCCGTCGCCGAACACGCCCCACACCTTGCGCCCTTCGCAGTCGAGCAGGTTGCGGTGCGAGAGGTAGCGCATGAAGCGCGCGTGGTAGATCGAGCTGATGGGCCCGATGCCCATGGAGCCGGTCGGGAACTGCCAGAAATCCGGCATGAGCCAGGGGTGCGGATAGCTGCACAGGCCGCGTGCGCCGTCGGCCACCTCGATCTCCTGGCGGTAGTGCTGCAGGTCTTGCTCGCTCAGTCGGCCTTCCAGGTAGGCCCGCGCGTAGACGCCGGGTGCGCTGTGCGGCTGGAAGAACACCAGGTCGCCCTTGCTGCTGTTGTCACGCGCATGGAAGAAATGGTTGAAGCCCACTTCGAACAGGTCGGCCGCGCTCGCGTAGCTGGCGATGTGGCCGCCCAGTTCGCCATAGGCCTGGTTGGCGCGCACCACCATGGCCAGCGCGTTCCAGCGCATCAGCGAGCCCAGGCGCTCCTCGATGGCCAGGTCGCCCGGAAAGGCCGGCTGCGCCTCGACGGGAATCGTGTTGACGTAGGGCGTGTTGAGGTCGGGCTGCCAGCCGATCTGCTGCTGCCTTGCGATGCGCGCGAGCTCGTCCAGCATGAAGCGCGCGCGCTCGGGACCATTGGCCTCCACCAGCGCCAGGTAGGCCTCGCGCCATTCGGCGCTCTCGGCGGGGTCGATGTCGTGGCGGTCCGGCGACGTGGCGGTCATGGCCAGCAGGGCATGCAGGTGCTCGGGGTGCAGAGGGGCGTTCATATTGCCGCACTTTAGGCGGCAAGGTCCAGAATAGGATGCCGATCGCGCGAAGGATCTGCTTCATGGGCGGCATAAACTGCCGCCAATTCAAGAATTTGCGGAATCTCTTCTTTCTCATGAAGCTCGACGCCATCGACCTGCGCATCCTGGACGAACTGCAGCGCGACGGTGCGCTCTCCAACGTGGAGTTGGCGCGGCGGGTGCAGCTCTCGCCCTCGCCCTGCCTGGCGCGGGTGAAGGCGCTGGAGGCTGCCGGCGTCATCGACCGCTATGTGGCCATTGCCAGCGCGCAGGCGCTGGGCCTGGGGCTGAACGTGTTCATCTCCATCAGCCTGACCTCGCAGAACAAGGCGAGCCTGGCCGCGTTCGAGCAACGCATTGCCGAGCACGAGGAAGTGATGGAGTGCTACCTCATGACCGGCGACAGCGACTACCTGATCCGCGTGGCGGTGGCCGACATTGCGGCGCTGGAGAAGTTCATCCTGGAGCAGCTCACGCCCATTGCGGGCATCGAGAAGATCAGGTCGAGCTTTGCGCTCAAGCAGGTGCGCTACAAGACGGCGCTGCCGCTGCCGCGCTGAGGGGCTGGCGGCTCGCCCCCTCAGGCCGCAAGCTTGTTCGCCGTGGCGCTCGCCCAGCGCAACCCAGTGGCAGCGCAGGATCTCGCGCATCTTCCAGTGCGCGTTCGCCGCACGCACCGCCATGGCCATCCTTGCCTTCTGCGCAGGCAGTTTTCCGGCACCAGTGCCAAGGATCGGATAGGCCGACAGCACGTCGTACAGCGGCGTGAGCCGGTAGCTGCCACCGGCGCGCAGGAACACACTGAAGTTCTTGGCGTGCCCGTCCGTGGCGCAGAGCATCCAGAACACCAGTTGCGCCTTGAAGAAACCGCGGCGGTCTTCCTCCCGGTGGGTGGAGCCGGCCAGGACATCCATGATGCTGTCGATGCCCGGGCCGCCGTCGCTTTCGTATTTCAGCGTGGGGGCCACGCCCTTGGCCTGGCACATGTCTTCCTGCGGCAGGCGGATGAGGCGGTTGTCACCCTCGGGTGCTCGTGCCCAGGCCCGGTCGAAACGCTCCACCGCCAGCGCCTTCACGTTCTCGAACTGCACGGGCTCGCAGGCCGCCACGGGCAAGCCGTAGGCCCGCAGGACGAGCGAGCAGAGCCACTCGTTCTCCACCGAGTTGCGCATGTCGTGCTGCATGCCGCCCACCAGGCCCAAGGGGAGCTTGAAGATGTGCGTGGTCGGCGTGTCGCCGTGCGGCAGGCACCACCGTCCCTCGTAGCGAAGCAGCGCGGTCTTCTCCTGTGCGCCTGCAATCGAGATGCGGAAGTCTTCTTCGTCGTCGCCAACAGCCAGCGCACTTGGCGTCACGGTCGCGCGAAGGACCCGGGCGACGCCCGCATCGCCCAGGACCGTTGCCTGCACCGGCTGCACACCGGGCGGCGCGTGGCCATTGGGAAGGATCTGCAAGGCGCCCACGCAGTCGCGGCCGACTTCCTGCAGCAGGTCGAAGGCATCGGTCGACGCCGTGCGGTATCGCCTGGCGATGCGCGAGCGGATGGCATTGCTGTCTGGCAGCAGGTTCTCGAAATAGGCCCGCACGGCTGCGCCTCGATGCGGCGCGCCGCCGGGAAGAAATGGCAGCGAGAGGGAAAGCGGCCGGCCTTGCTCGGTGGATGCGACCCATGCGGGGGCGTACTCGAGAACGTCGCCGGCTTGCGGACTCAGGCGCCATGTACCGACGAAGGCCCCGTTCATCCACAAGCCCAGGGCTTGGGTGTGCGATCGCCGACCCATGGCCTACCAGGAATAAGGACTTGGGCTTGGCGAGTCGGCGGGCAGAACGCGGGCTGGCCCTTCGCCATGCTTGCGCAGAACCAGTTCGACGCCCAGGAGGCCGAGCAGCTTCATCAGGCGGGCCGCACTGACCCTCTCTGCGTTTCGCTCGAGTGCGGACAGGGTCTGCTGGGTGACCCCCAGCCGGACGGCCGCCTCCTCCTGCGTGAGGCCGGCCTGTTTTCGAAAGGCCTGGAGCAGCGCTGGCAGCTGATCCGGCGTGCGCACCACGAAGTCGCTCATACAACCCTTGGACTGTATCTACGTTTTACGTACTTTAATTTGTTTTTTTATTTAACGCAATATAGGCTGTATTTGGTGTTTACAACTCATCGGTTGTGAAGCTGCGCCAGCTCACCCCCCGATCGACGGGACACGGGCCAGCGCATGAAACGCGCAGGCTCGTGTCCGTCGGGTCCGCAAGCCAGTCCGCCTACTTCGCCAGCTTCGGCTGCACCGGATCAGCCGTGAGATACCCCACCGCCGCCGCGTACCGGTCCTTGTAGTTGGCGCGCACCAGCGGATCCAGCGTGGCCTGCACCTTCGAGTGGATGCTGCCCCAGTCGCCGGCGTGCTGGAAGTTGCTCATGATGTAGGTCCAGCCGTTGATCTCGTCCACGGCGTGCAGGCCCGTGGATTCGCCGCCGGCGGGGATCGACATCAGGCGCGACAGCTTCTTGGTGTCCACGTTGTAGGCCCACAGGAAGTTGTTGACGTGGCTGCTGCTGTCCTCGCCGATGAAGAGCGTGCGCATCTTCTCGGAGAACTTCAGGTTGTCGGGGTTGCCGACCTTCTCCGGGTTGGAGGTGTTGCCCAGCGCGTCGGCCGTGATGTCCTCGCCCACCAGCAGGGCCTTGGTCTGCATCGGCACCCATTCGCTGGCGATGGCGTTGCCGTCGGTGTCCTTCTGGCTGCCGCCCAGGTTGTGGGCCATCACGCCGCCGGCGCTGAGCTTCTTGGCCAGCGCGATGTTGGTGCCGGCCGTCCAGCCCTTGCCGCCGTTGACCATCGAGTCCTGGATGTTCTGCAGGGCAGAGTAGGCGATCTTGTCCTTGACGTTGACCGTGGTGCCTTCCATCTTGGTGAAGGCCATGCTGGCGCCCTTGAGGTTGGCGTAGCGGTGGGTCTCCAGGAAGGCGGCCGCCTTTTCCATGCCCGGCTTCAGGCGCACCCAGTTGGCCCTGCCGTCGCAGTACATCAGCGTGAAGGTGCCGTCGACCACGCCGTTCGGGGTCAGCGGCGTCGCGTCGTTGGAGCCGTTCTGCACGGCATACACCACGTCGACGATGTCCGAGGCAACGTGGGCGCCGGCCAGCGCCTCGATCTCGGCGCTGGTGGCGTGGCCCAGGTTGATCCAGCTCATCCTGGTGGCGGCGCCGGCCGGGTCGATGTTGTAGCCCGCGTCGTACTTGGCCACGTACAGCGTGCCGGCCGACAGGTCCTTCTCCTTGTCGGCGACGAACATGAAGAAGCCGCCGTTGGTGTAGTCGTCACCCATGATGACGGTGCGCATGTCGGGCATGACCTGGATCAGCTCGTGCGAGATGCGGCCCAGGCAGTAGTGCTTCTTCACGCTGCCGGTGCCGTCGGCGTTGACGGTGACCTCGGGCAGGTGGCCATAGTGGTAGGGGTTGGCCGTCGTGGTGTTGCCGAACACGTTCTTGCTGTATGCCTGGAACATGGTGTTGGTGGCAATGGAGGCGGCGTCGGGCTCGTACTCCTCGCTCGACAGGTGCGTGCCCCAGGGCGACAGGCTCGCGCCGCAGGTGATCCACAGGCCGTGCGCGCTGGACATGTCGACGTTGTGGTACTTCACGAGGCTGAGCTTGCCGGTGGTCTGGTCCTGGTCGAGCGTGAGCACGGCGATGGGCGAAGGCAGCGTGCCGTAGGCATTGGCGCCGGCCAGGTCGCGGGTGGTGTATTCGAACTGCACCACGGCGAACACCGGCTTGCCCTTGACGCCCGCCACTTGCGCATTGGGCACCGTCAGCAGCGAGGTGCCGTCCGGGCTGTCGGAGAAGAACTGGCGCTCCTTGCCGGCCACCGAGGCGTCGATGATGGCCCGGTTGTTGATGTCGACATAGCCGCCGGCCAGGATGGTGCCGCCCTTGCCGTCCGGCACCATGTCGCCGGTGGTGAAGAAGGGCTGGTAGGCCAGCTTGTATTCGGTGGACGTGCCGTCGTCGAAGCTCACCTTCATCGTCGATCCGACGCTGGTGGTGGCCATGGCGGCGGCATTGGCCAGCGTGGGGGCGGCCATGCCGGTGAATTCGGTCGAGACGTAGGCTGCAGGTGCCTGCGCGGGTGCGGGCGCCGGCGCGGGCGCCGCCGCTGCGGGGCTGTCGCTGCCGCCGCCGCAGGCGGTGAGGAAGGCCACGCCGCCCAGCGGCAGCATGGGCGCGGCGCCCAGCATGCGCAGGGCGTGGCGGCGGGAGGCGTCGGTCGGCGCCTTGTTCTTGTCGGAAGTCATGGGGGATCCCCTCGGGGTGGTTGTCGTGTTGAAAGCGAAACGAAACCCGAGACCATAGGGGCGCCCCATGACAGCACCGTGCACCGCCCATGACAGAGCGATGACACGAAAGGCGCGAGCGCTTCAGGGCTGTGCGAGCTGGCGGGGCCACAGGGCCCACAGCCGTAGCGGCTGGTCCATGCGCGCGGCAAAGCGCCCCGCGTCGGGGCCGGTGCCCGCGAAATAGTCTGCCCGCACGGCCCCCACGATGGCGCTGCCCGTGTCCTGCGCCACCACCAGCTTCTGCAGCTGCGCGACGGGGCCGCTGGAAGCCAGCCACACCGGCGTGCCGTAGGGGATGCTGTCGCGGTCCACCGCAATCGAGCGCCCGGCCGTGAGCGGCACGCCCTGCGCGCCGCGCGGGCCGAAGGCAGCGTCGACCTCGTTCATGGCCTCTTCGCGGAAGAACACGTAGCGCGGGTTGCTCCACAGCAGTTGCGGCAGGCGCTGCGGGTTGGCCGCCACCCAGGCCTTGGTGGCATCGGGCCACGGGTTGATGCGCGTCACGCCCTGGCTGAGCAGCCACTGGTTGACGCTGCGGTAGGGCTGCTCGTTGGAGCCCGCGAAGGCCAGGCGGACCATGCGCTGGCTGCCGTCGGGCTCGGTAATGCGCAGGCGCCCCGAGCCCTGGATCTGCAGCATGAGCGCATCGATGGGGTCGCTCATCCACGCGATCTCGCGCCCGCGCAGCTGGGCCTGCACTTCGGGCAGCGTGTCGATCTCCTGGCGCGTGTACCAGGGCCGGCGCGGAACCAGGCCGGCCGGCGGCTGGTACAGCGCGATGGTGTTGCTGGCCGTGGGCCGGCGCGTGGCTTCGTAGACGGGCTCGAAGTAGCTGGTGAGCTTGCCTTCGCTCTGCCCCGCCAGCGACTCCACGCGATAGGGCTGCAGGCGCTGCATCATCCAGCTGCGCTGGCCGGCCGCGTCGGACAGCGCCATCTGCCGCACCTCGGCGCACAGCGGCGCGAAGGCGGCGTTGGGCCGCGCGCAGTTGGCCACCAAGGCAATCCACGCTTCATGCAGTGCGTCGTCGCCGAAGCCGGGCAGTTCGCTCCAGTTGGCGGCCACCCAGCGGCTCTTGGGATGGGCGAGCGATCCGGTCAGGGGCGGCAGGGTGTCGGGGCGTGCCTGCGGGGCGGGCGTGGCCGGCACCGAGTCGGGCGGCGGCAGCGAGCGGCTGGCACAGCCGGCCAGCGTTGCTACGATGACGGCCCCACACAGCGCAAGGAATCCTCTTTTCATATGGGCCTGATTTTCCTCGAAGCACTCGCGGCCCTCGCGGTGCTGCTGCTGATCGTCTGGTGGACCATGTTCTCGGGCCGCAAGGGGGGTGAACTCGACGCGGATTCGAAGGACAAGCCCGGCACCGAATCGGATGAAACGAAGAGAAACACCTGAGCCGTCCGACCCGGCGGCCGCTTTTTCGCTCTCCATAATCGGCGACTCACACTGTCACATGAGGACCAACATGAAGAAGTTCGTTCTGACCACCCTTGCCGCCGGAGTTCTGCTCGCCGGCTGCGCCGACATGACCGAGACCCAGAAGTCCACCAGCATCGGCGCCGGCGCCGGCGCGCTGGCCGGCGCCGCCATCGGCTCGCTGACCGGCGGCAACCGCAACGCCATTGCGGCAGGCGCGGCCCTTGGCGCAGCTGCCGGCGCGGGCGGCGGCTACCTGTGGTCCAAGCACATGGAAAGCCAGAAGCAGCAGATGGAGCAGGCCACCAAGGGCACCGGCGTATCGGTCACGCAAACGCCCAACAACGAGTTGAAGCTGCAG
>JAFECZ010000186.1 GCA_018241905.1 Pseudomonadota bacterium | reverse complement strand
GTAGCCCACCAATGCCTGCACGCCGGCCAACGGCATGGCGTTGTAGATGCTCGCGCGCATGCCGCCCACGGACTTGTGGCCCTTGAGCTGCAGCAGTCCGGCCTCGCGCGCACCGGCCAGGAAGGCCTCGTTGCGGCTTTCGTCGGCCAGGAAGAAGGGCACGTTCATGCGCGAGCGGCACTCGGGCGCGACCTTGTTCGAGTAGAAGGCCGAGTCGTCGATGAAGCCGTACAGCAGGCTGGCCTTGGCGACGTTGCGTGCCTCCATGGCGGCCACGCCGGTGAGTTCGCCCTCGGTCTGCTCGAGCAGCCACTCGAAGGTGAGCCCTGCCATGTAGATGCCCCAGGTGGGCGGCGTGTTGTACATGGACTGGTTGTCGGCCACCGTGCGGTAGTTGAACGCGCTCGGGCAGATCTCCAGGGCATGCCCCAGCAGGTCGTCGCGCACCACCACCATCGTCAGGCCGGCGGGACCGATGTTCTTCTGGGCGCCGCCGAAGGCCAGGCCGACCCGGCGCCAGTCGACGCCGCGAGAGGCCACGTGCGACGAGAAGTCGATG
Organism: Pseudomonadota bacterium; assembly: GCA_018241905.1. Taxonomy (GTDB): domain Bacteria; phylum Pseudomonadota; class Gammaproteobacteria; order Burkholderiales; family Burkholderiaceae_C; genus Variovorax. The sequence continues at coordinate 8,772 of JAFECZ010000186.1, read as the reverse complement.
ACCAGCGGCGCCGAGCTGCCCAGCGCGCCCAGGTCGGGCAGCTGCTGCTCCAGCGGATCGGACAGGCGCACCGCCACCACTTCGTGGCGCTGCGTGAGGCGGCCCAGCGGTTTTTCCCAGCCGGGGGCGCTCAGGAAGTCGGACACCACGAAGATGGTCGAGCGGCGGCGGATCATGTTGCCCGCCGCATCGAGCAGCTCGGCCAGGCGGGTGGTGCCGCCGGGCTTGGCGCCGCGCGCTTCGGCGCGCCGCTCCATGGCATGCAGCAGCTGCAGTACCTGCGCGCGGCCGGTGCGCGGCGGAATCACCGCCTCGAGCTCGCTGCCGTAGACCAGGGCGCCCACGCGGTTGCCGTGGCGCGTGAGCAGCCGGGCCACCACGCCCACGAAACCCGCCGAGATCTCGCGCTTGGCGCGCGGGCCCGAGCCGAAGTCCACCGAGCGGCTGAGGTCGAGCACGAACCAGGCGGCCATCTCGCGGTCTTCGGTGAACACGCGAACATGCGGCACCTGCAGCCGGGCGGTGACGTTCCAATCGATGTGGCGCACGTCGTCGTGGTGCTGGTATTCGCGCAGGTCCGCCAGGTCCAGGCCCACGCCGCGCATGAGCGTGCGGTAGTCGCCCTGCAGCAGGCCATCGAGCCGGCGGATGACGGTCCATTCCAGCCGCCGCAGCGCGCGCTCGGCACCAGCGGCGGCCGCCTGCGCATGCAGCAGGGCGTCGTTGGCAGCCTGTTCTCGCTTGCGGTTCCAGAAGGCCATGTCAGTCTCTACGCCACCAGCTTTTCATGGTCCATGACCCGCGCCGGCGCAGGCACCACCCGCATGATGCGGTCGATGATGCCGTCGGGCGTGAGACCTTCCGACAGGCCTTCGTACGACAGCGTGACGCGATGGCGCAGCACGTCGGCAACCAGGTCCGTCATGTCCTCGGGCAGTGCGTAGCTGCGCCCGCGCAGCAGTGCCAGGGCGCGCGCGCCTTCGGTCAGGTTGATGCTCGCGCGCGGGCTGGCGCCGAAGGTGATGAAGCGGCGCATGTCCTTCAGCCCGTGCTTCTCGGGCGTGCGCGTGGCCGACACCAGCTTCACCGCATACTGGATGAGCGACGGGTCGACGTAGATGCGCCGCGCCTGCGCCTGCAGCAGCGCCAGCTGCTCGGTGGTGGCCATGGGGCTGGCCTGCACCGGCGGGCCGATTACCCGCTCGACGATGACGAACTCTTCCTCGTCGGAGGGGTAGTCCACCAGCACCTTCATCATGAAGCGGTCCACCTGTGCCTCGGGCAGGGGATAGGTGCCTTCCGTCTCGATGGGGTTCTGCGTGGCCATCACCAGGAAGGGGCGCGGCACCTTGTGCGTCTCGCCCGCAATGGTCACTTGCCGTTCCTGCATCACTTCGAGCAGCGCGCTTTGCACCTTGGCCGGCGCGCGGTTGATTTCGTCGGCCAGCAGCAGGTTGGCAAACACCGGTCCCAGCGAGGTGCTGAAGTCGCCCGTCTTCTGGTTGTAGATGCGCGTGCCCACCAGGTCGGCGGGCACCAGGTCGGGCGTGAACTGGATGCGCTTGAAGCGCCCCTGCACCGTGTCGGCCAGGGTCTTGACGGTGAGCGTCTTGGCCAGGCCCGGCACGCCCTCGACCAGCAGGTGGCCCTCGGCCAGCATGGCCACCATGACGCGCTCGAGAAAGCGGTCCTGTCCCACGACCACGCGCTTGACCTCGTAGAGGATCTGCTCCATGAGTTCGCTGCTGCTGGCAGCCGCAGCGGCGGCAGCCTGGTGGGCGGCGGTCTGGACGTCGGGGGTGGCGGAGCTCATGCGGTGCTTCCTCTCGTCGTTGGTTCGCAAGTTCATCAGAACGGCGGCATGCCCGCGGCCGAGGCCGCGTTCTCGATCGGCACTGCAAATCCGATGCCGATGAAGGTGCGCTGCTGCGTGGGGTTGAGGATGGCAGTGACGATGCCCAGCACCTCGCCGTCCATGTTGACCATCGGGCCGCCCGAGTTGCCGGGGTTGGCGGCGGCGTCGAACTGGATCAGGTTGTTCATTTCCTGCTTGCCCTCGGGCGAGCGGAACGAGCGCTTCAGGCCCGAGACCACGCCCGCCGATACCGACGGGCCGATGCCGAACGGAAAGCCCACCACGGCCACGTTGTCGCCGGGCATCAGGTCGGCGGTGGAGCGCATGGTGGCGGGCACCAGGTCGTCCGGGATCTTGTCGGCCTGCAGCACGGCCAGGTCGTTCTCGGGCTGCATGCCGATGACGGAGGCATTGGCCTCCAGGCCGTCGAAGAAGGTGACCTTGATCTTGTCCGCGCCGGCGATCACGTGCAGGTTGGTCAGGATCACGCCCTTGTCGACGATCACGACGCCGGTGCCCACGCCGCGCTCGACTTCGCCGCCGGGCGCTTGGGGCGGATCGGCCTGCGGCGGCTTGCCGCGCGCCAGGTTGCGGCCGCGCTTTTCCACCTTGGCCGCGGGCGTGTTCTTCTCGGTGCCCAGGGCCGTTATCTCGACCACGGAGGGGCGGATGATGTCGGCCGCGCGCGCCGCGGCGGAGGGCAGGGTGGTGGTCTGCAGGCTGCGCATCACGGCAGCGTCGATGTCCTTCTGCGTGAGCTGGTGCGCACCATGGCGCGGCAGGAACTGATAGCCGCCGGCACCCAGTGCGCCCAGCAGCAGGACGCCCAGCAGGGTGTTGCGCAAGACATGGCGGCGCGGCTTGGCGGGGGGTGGCGCGACTTGCGTCGTGGTGGCTTGTTCGCCGGGCGCAGCCGCGTCGTCGGCCGGGCCGGATTGGGCCTGCGGCTCGTCCACTTTGCCTGCCCAGGCCTGCTGCTGCGGCACGCTGGGCGAACGGCTATACAAAGCAGGCCTGCGCATGGGCACCTCCGCCTTTTCACCACCAAGAGGACATGTGAGGCTTCACGGTAGCACGCTTTGCACGCGCGTGCATCTGCCCGGATGATGGGTTCCGGCCCTGGGGCATGATCTGTCTTCATGCCTACGCCTTTCATCGATACGCACTGCCACCTGGACGCGCAGGAGTTCGACGCCGACCGCGCCGCCATGCGTGATCGCGCCGGTGCGGCCGGCGTGATGCTGTGCGTGATCCCGGCGGTTGCCGCCTTCAATTTCGACACCGTGCGCGAGCTGGCCCATGCCCAGGGCGATGCCTATGCGCTGGGCATCCACCCGCTGTGTGCCGCTGCCGCGACCGATGACGACTTGGCAGCGCTGGACGCGGCCCTGGCCGAGCACCGCGATGATCTGCGCCTGGTGGCGCTGGGCGAGATCGGCCTGGACTATTTCGTCGAAGGACTCGAGCCTGGCCGGCAGGAGCGCATCTTCGAGGCGCAGCTTCGCCTGGCCCGCAAGTACGAGCTGCCGGTGCTGCTTCATGTGCGCCGCTCGGTCGACCAGGTGCTCAAGGCCCTGCGCGTGGCCGGCGGGGGCCGGCCCTGGCATGGCATTGCCCATGCCTTCAACGGCAGCGAGCAGCAGGCCCAGGCTTGCATCGAACTGGGGCTCAAGCTGGGCTTTGGGGGTGCGCTCACTTTCGAGCGGGCATTGCGCCTGCGCCGCCTGGCGGCGGGCGTGCCGCTGTCGGCCATCGTCATGGAGACGGATTCGCCGGACATCCCGCCGCACTGGCTTTACACAACCCAGGCCGATCGCAGCGGCGGGCAGGCACAGGGGCGCAACGAGCCGGGCGAGCTGCCGCGCATCGCGCAGGTGGTGGCCCAGCTGCGCGGCCTGCCGCTCGAAGGCCTGGCGAAAGCAACCACCCGCAACGCACTGGCGGTGCTGCCCCGGCTGGCTGGACTGCTGCCCGCACGGGAAGAATGACTACACCGGGCGTAGTCGAAGTCCCCGAAATGCAACGCAGGGCTTGGGCCCGGGCAAATTGATGTCATCCTTGAGGCTGCGAATTGCATTCAATAAGAAGTGGCGCATTCGCAAATGCCACAAAGACCTACAAGGAGCTAACAGCATGATTCGTACATTTCACAAGCGCCTTTCCGTCGCCGCCGTCGCGCTGTCGCTGACGGCGCTGGCCGGATCGGCCCTGGCGCAGACCGAGAAGGCCGCCGAACCCAATGCAGCCGAGAAGGCTTGGGACGCCACCAAGAACGGCAGCGAGAAGGCCTGGGACGCCACCAAGAGCGGCAGCGAGAAGGCCTGGGATGCCACCAAGAGCGGTACCGAAAAGGGTTGGGACGCCACCAAGAAGGGTAGCGAGAAGGCCTGGGACGCCACCAAGAGCGGCACCAAGAAGGGCTGGGAAGCCACCAAGAAGGGCACCCACAAGGCAACCAGCGCCGCCGGCCATGCCGGCGACGCCGCCATCTCGGGCACCCGCAAGGCCGGCGAGTCGATCGCCGAGAAGCTGCCGCCGGATCCGGCCAAGACGCCCTGAGCTTCCAACTTGCCTCCAACGAAAAACCCGCCGGAAGGCGGGTTTTTCTTTTCCGGCCGCCGGGGCGGCGTCAGGCGTTGGCGGCGGTCGGCGGCACCACGCTGCGATAGCCGATGGGCGTCTCGGGGGTGGGAAAGCCCGCCGCACCGAACACCTTGATCACCGCGCGGTGCGTGTCGAAGTACACCTGCCAGTAGTGGTCGGTGTGGGTGTAGGGGCGCACCGCCAGCAGCGGGCCTTCGGGCGTGAACTGCAGGATCTCGACGTCCGGCGGCTGCTCGGTCGACACGTTGGGGATCTTCACCAGCTCGGCCTTGAGCAGCTCGATGGCCTTGTTCACATCCACGCCGTTGGCCACCTTGGCCATCGCGTCGACGCGCCTGAAGGCCAGCGTGCTGAAGTTCTGGATGTTGTCGCCCAGCACCTTGTTGTTGCCCACCAGGATGACGGTGTTGTCGCCGGTGACGAGCAGGGTGCCGAACAGGCCCAGCTCCTTGACGACGCCCGTGACGCCGCCCACGGTGACGGCGTCACCCACGCGGTAGGGCCGCATCACCTGCAGGAACACGCCGGCCGCAAAGTGCGTGAGCAGGCCGCCCCAGGCGGTGCCGATGGCCAGGCCCGCGCCGGCCAGCAGGGCCGCGAAGGAAGTGGTGCGCACGCCGAACATGTCCAGGATCGACAGCACCAGCACGACGTTGAGGATCACGCCCAGGATCGATATCAGGTACTTGCTGAGCGTCGGATCCATGCGCTTGCCCGCTTCCAGGGCCTTGCCCACCAGCTTCTGCGTCATGCTGATCAGCCAGCGGCCGATGGCCCAGGCCAGCAGCGCGCCGATCACCTTGAGCCCGAAGCTCGCGCCCTGGGTGGTGATGAAGGTCCAGATCTCTTCCGTGTTCAACATTTTCTTGTTCCCCTTTTTTGCGCCGGTGCCCGTTGCGGGTGTCGGCAATCGTTGAGAGACGAGCAGTCCTGGCAATCGCATGCAACCCCCCGGACATGCTTGCGAACCTCATGCCAGGCCCGCCGGCAGAGTGCGGCGGGCGCCACGAGGCAGCGGTATTATGCAGACGCGCCTTGCCGCGCCAATCTTTTTTTCGCGCCGCTCGATCCCTGAAGGCCCGCTTGAAACGGGCCTTTGGTGCTATTGAAAACGTAGCATTGATGTCATCTTTCCGCCCATGAGCTCCTCCCTGCCTGAAGTCAATTTCTCCGACTGGGGAGACGTGCGCTACCTGCATCTGGGCACCGAATGGGTGCAAGGCTCGATGAAGCTCGATGCCCCCTTCGAGATCGAGCTGGAGTACGTGCAGCGCATGATGGCCTGGCTGCTGTTCGTCGAGCCCGCCAGCGTGATGAACCGGCACGCCATGCAGCTGGGCCTGGGGGCGGCGGCGCTGACCAAGTTCTGCCGCAAGCAGCTGCGCATGCGCACCACCGCCATCGAACTCAACCCGCAAGTCGTGGCTGCCTGCCGCGGCTGGTTCAAGCTGCCGCAGGACGACGCCAAGCTGCAGGTCGTGATTGCCGACGCCGCGCAGGAGATCCGCAAGGCCCAGTGGCACGAGAGCGTGGATGCGCTGCAGGTCGACCTGTACGACCACGAGGCCGCTGCGCCGGTTCTTGATACGGAAGACTTCTATCGCGACTGCCGCGCCTTGCTCACCGACAGCGGCTGCATGACGGTGAACCTGTTCGGCCGCTCGTCCAGCTACGAGCGCAGCCTCGAGAAAATTGTCGCGGCCTTCGGCGAAAAGGCCGTGTGGGCCTTCCGTCCGACGCGTGAAGGCAACACGGTGGTGCTGGCCCAGCGCGAGGCCAGCCGCCCGAGCCGCGCCACCCTTGCCGAGCGTGCGCAAACCATACAGACTCGCTGGGGCCTGCCTGCGCCCAAGTGGCTTCGGGTGTTCAAGGCCCACAGCTTATGAGCCGCGCCCGGCCGCCCGAAGCGGCTCGCACCGCAGTGCATAGCACGGAGGTTTTCTAGTTGAGTGCTTCGCCCCTTCCACTTCCAGCTTCCTCTTCCTCCGCAGGCGCGGCCCACCACGGACCGCTCGAACTGAAGCTGGTCATCGAATGGCTGGCGCGCGACGGCGTCATCTCGCCGACCGAGGCGCAACGCACCATGGCCCGCTGCGCGCGCGCCGAGAGCCGGCAGACGCCCCTGGTGCGCCTGGCCGCGGTGGCCATGACGCGCGAGAGCGACGGCAAGCCGCTGGACCTCGAAATGCTCACGCAGTGGCTGGCCACGCGCGCAGCCCTGCCCTATCTGCGCATCGATCCGCTCAAGGTCGACGTGGGCAAGGTGGCCGACGTCATGAGCGCCGCCTACGCCGAGCGGCACAAGGTGCTGCCGGTGCAGGTCACGCCCAACGAGGTGGTGGTAGCCACCTGCGAGCCCTTCATCACCGACTGGGTGAGCGAGGTGGAGCGGCAGGCGCGCCGGACCGTGCGGCGCGTGGTGGCCAGCCCCACCGACATCCAGCGCTACACGGCCGAGTTCTTTGCGCTGGCCAAGTCGGTGCGCGCTGCGCAAAAGGCCGGCGGCGCATCGAGCGCGGCCAGCTTCGAGCAACTGGTCGAACTGGGCAAGAGCAACAAGCAGCTCGACGCCAATGACCAGAGCGTGGTGCAGGTTGTCGACTGGCTGTGGCAGTACGCCTTCGACCAGCGTGCCAGCGACATCCACCTGGAGCCGCGGCGCGAACAGGGCGTCATTCGCTTTCGCATCGACGGCGTGCTGCATCCGGCCTACCAGATGCCCATGGGCGTGATGAACGCCATGGTGGCGCGCATCAAGCTGCTGGGCCGCATGGACGTGGTGGAAAAGCGCCGCCCATTGGACGGCCGCATCAAGACCCGCAACCTGCGCGGCGACGAGGTGGAAATGCGCTTGTCCACGCTGCCCACCGCCTTCGGAGAGAAGATGGTGATGCGCATCTTCGACCCCGACACCACGGTGAAGAACCTCGACGAGCTGGGCTTTGCGCAGCACGACGCCAAGCGCTGGGAGCAACTGGTCACGCGGCCGCACGGCATCGTGCTGGTGACCGGGCCCACCGGCTCGGGCAAGACCACCACGCTGTATTCCACGCTCAAGCGCGTGGCCACCGAAGAGGTGAACGTCAGCACCATCGAAGACCCGATCGAGATGATCGAGGCTGCCTTCAACCAGACGCAGGTGCAGCCGCAACTGGACCTGGGCTTTACCGAAGGCCTGCGCGCGCTCATGCGGCAGGACCCGGACATCATCATGGTGGGCGAGATCCGCGACCTGGCCACGGCCGAGATGGCGGTGCAGGCCGCGCTTACCGGCCACCTGGTGTTCAGCACCCTGCACACCAACGACGCGCCCAGCGCCATCACGCGCCTGATGGAGCTGGGCGTGCCCAACTACCTGATCAACGCCACCATGCTGGGCGTGCTGGCGCAGCGCCTGGTGCGCACCCTGTGTCCGCATTGCAAGCAGCCCGACGAAGCCGTCACGCGCGAGCGGCTCGACGAGTTCGTCAAGCCCTGGCAGATCTCCGGCTCGGTGCGGGCCTACCGCCCGGTAGGATGCGTGGACTGCCGCATGACCGGCTACCGTGGCCGCATGGGCCTGTACGAGCTGCTCACCGTCAGCGAGGAATTCAAGGTGCAGGTCAACAAGGAGCCCAACATCACCGCGCTGCGCCGCCAGGGCATTGCCGACGGCATGCGGCCGTTGCGCCTGGCCGGGGCGCTGCGCGTGGCCGAAGGCCTCACCACCATCGAAGAAGTCCTCAGCGCCACGCCGCCCCTGGAATAGGCCCTGCGCAGCCCCGGCATGTGGCTGCGACGAGGGATTACCCTAGCCTTGCGCTAGGTGGAATCCACATCGGGCGGGCCCTTGGCGGCCACGAGAATACCGCTCGGTCGAATGCTTTCATTCGACTTCCAAATCGAGGAGAGTGTTCGTGAAAATCAAGAGTCAGAAGGACTTCTTCGCGGGCCTCATGTTCACTGTGGTCGGTGTCGCCTTCGCATGGGGCGCAACCACCTACAACGTGGGCAGTGGGGCGCGAATGGGGCCGGGCTACTTCCCGCTCATGCTGGGCATCGTGATGACCGCGTTGGGCCTGATCATCATGTTTACCGGCATGACGGTCGAAACCGCGAGCGGCGACCTGATCGGCCGCTGGGCCTGGAAGCAGGTGCTGTTCATCCTGGGCGCCAACCTGGCCTTCGGCGTGCTGCTGGGCGGACTGCCCAGCCTCGGCATTCCGGCCATGGGCCTGATCATCGCCATCTACGCACTGGTGGTCATCGCGGCGCAGGCGGGCAGCAAGCATGCGCTGCCGTCGGTGCTGGCACTGGCCACCGTGCTGGCCATT
>JAFECZ010000185.1 GCA_018241905.1 Pseudomonadota bacterium | reverse complement strand
GACCAGGGCCGAAATGCGCCAGGCGCTTGCGGCGGGCATCGGGTGCTTCAACGTCGAGAGCGAAGAAGAACTGGACGTCCTGAGCGAAGTGGCCGCTGCCGCAGGCCAGCGCGCGCCGGTGAGCATCCGCATCAATCCCAACGTCGACCCCAAGACCCACCCCTACATCTCCACCGGGCTCAAGGGCAACAAGTTTGGCATCGCGCACGACCGCGCGGTGCACGCCTATCGGCACGCCGCCTCGCTGCCGGGGCTGCGGGTGGTGGGCATCGACTGCCACATCGGTTCGCAGATCACCGAAGCATCGCCCTACATGGACGCGCTGGAACGGGTGCTCGACCTGGTGCAAGCCATCGAGGCCGCGGGCGTGCCGCTGCACCACATCGATTTCGGCGGCGGCCTGGGCATCGACTACAACGGCGACACGCCGCCGCAAGCCGACCAGCTGTGGCGCCAGCTGCTGGCCCGCATCGACACGCGTGGCTTCGGCGACCGCAAGTTCATCATCGAGCCCGGCCGCTCGCTGGTGGGCAACGCGGGCGTGTGCGTGACCGAGGTGCTCTACACCAAGCCCGGCGAAGAGAAGAACTTCTGCATCGTCGATGCCGCGATGAACGACCTGCCCCGCCCGGCCATGTACCAGGCCTTCCACCGCATCGAGGCGGTGTCGGCGCGCGGCCATGGCCACAAGGCCAAGGATTACGACGTGGTGGGCCCTGTCTGCGAAAGCGGCGACTGGATCGGACGCGACCGTCTGCTCGACGTTCAGGCCGGAGACTTCCTGGCCGTGCTGTCCGCCGGCGCCTACTGCATGAGCATGGCCAGCAACTACAACACCCGCAACCGCGCGGCCGAAGTGCTGGTCAGCGGCAGCGGCGCCACGCTGATCCGTCGGCGCGAGACCTTCGAGGACCAGTTGCGCAACGAACTGGCCGGCGAATAAGGCCTCCCGCGCCCCGTTATTTCGACAGCTGGGCCCGCACCGCCGCCGGTACCGGGCGGGCAGCGGCTGCACGCGGCTTGCGCCACGCGTTCCAGGCGCGCCACCCGAGCAGCACCGCGATGATGACTGCGTACACCGCGGGCTCGCCGAAATTGTTCTTGCCTGCACGCATCCAGAAGAAGTGCAGCAGACCCAGGCCGGCGATGGCGTAGACCAGGCGGTGCAGCATCTGCCAGCGCTTCACGCCCAGGGCCTTGATGGCGCGGTTGAAGGAAGTGATGGCCAGCGGCGTGAGCAGAACGAACGCCGTGAAGCCCACCAGGATGAACGGCCGCTTGGCGATGTCCTTGGCGATGTCCCCGAAATCCAGCCCCATGTCGAAGAAGCCGTAGCTCAGCAGGTGCAGGCAGACATAGAAGTACGCGAACAACCCGAGCATCCGCCGAAAGCGCGCCAGGGCCGGCGTCTTGGTCATGACCCGCAGCGGCGTCACGGCCAGCACGATGCAGATGAAGCGCAGGGTCCAGTCGCCCGAGGAGCGAATGAGGTGTTCGGCCGGATTGGCGCCCAGGTTGTCGGTAAAGGCACCCCAGGCCAGCCAGGCGAAGGGCAGCAGCGCCAGCAGGAACACCACCGGCTTGGCCGCCTTGTTCAAGAGCAGCGAGTTCATGGGTCAGAACCTGTGCGACAGTTCAGTAGAACTTCTTCAGGTCCATGCCCGCGTAGAGCTGACCGACCTGCGCCTCGTAGCCGTTGAACATCAGCGTCTTGTTGCGCTTGGCGAACAGGCCGCTGCCGTCGCCGATGCGCCGCTCGGTGGCCTGGCTCCAGCGCGGATGGTCCACCTCGGGATTGACGTTGGAATAGAAGCCGTATTCGTTGGCCGCCGCCTTGTTCCACGCCGTGCCCGGCTCCTTTTCGACGAAGCGGATCTTCACGATCGACTTGGCCGACTTGAAGCCGTACTTCCATGGCACCACGATGCGCACCGGCGCACCGTTCTGGTTGGGCAGCACCTCGCCGTACATGCCGAAGGCCAGCAGCGTGAGCGGATGCATGGCTTCGTCCATGCGAAGGCCTTCGGTGTAGGGCCAGTCGAGAATGCGCGAGCCCACGTAGGGCATGGTCTTCGGGTCCGCCAGCGTGACGAACTCGACGTACTTGGCATTGCCTTGCGGCTCGACCTTCTTGATGAGTTCGGCCAGCGAATAGCCCACCCACGGAATCACCATCGACCAGCCTTCGACGCAGCGCAGGCGGTAGATGCGCTCTTCCTGCGCGCTGAGCTTGAGCAGGTCCTCGATGCCGTACTTGCCCGGCTTCTTGACCAGGCCCTCGACCTCCACAGTCCAGGGGCGCGTCTTGAGGGTGTGCGCGTTCTTCACCGGGTCGCCCTTGTCGGTGCCGAACTCGTAGTAGTTGTTGTAGCTCGTCGCGTCCTTGTAGTCGGAGAGCTTTTCCATGGTGTTGGCGCCCGCCACGGAAGATGCAACGCCCGGCAGCGCGGCCAGCTTGCCTGGCGCCTGCACGCCGGCCAGCGCCTCGCGCCCGGCCCAGCTGGCCAATGCGGCGCCGGCAACGCCGCCGGCCAGCAGTTTGAGAAGGTCGCGTCGTCCTTCGTACACGCCGCGAGGGGTGATCTCGCTGGAGCGGGGGTGGACGAAACCCTTGTCGGTGGAATGAATCAGCATCGGTCGCCTTTACCTGTTGGTGTCCTCAAATTCGGGTCATTCCCGCTTTTGGTTACCCGAGGGCGCAAATGTTCAACAGAGAAGCGCCGCGCTTGCCTACAAAGTCCCGTAACTGTGCAGGCCGCTGAGGAACATGTTCACGCCCAGGAAGGCAAAGGTGGTCACGGCCAGCCCCGCCAGCGCCCACCAGGCCGCCACGGTGCCGCGCAGGCCCTTGACCAGTCGCATGTGCAGCCAGGCCGCATAGTTGAGCCAGACGATCAGGGCCCAGGTCTCCTTCGGGTCCCAGCTCCAGTAGCCGCCCCAGGCGTCCGCCGCCCACAGGGCACCGAGCACCGTGGCGATGGTGAAGAAGGCAAAGCCCACGGCGATGGCCTTGTACATGACGTCGTCCAGCACCTGCGGCGCCGGCAGGCGCTGCGCGATGCGCCGGCGCCCGAGCAGGATGCCCGCCGCCACCAGCGCCGAAATGGCCGCGTAGACCACCCAGTAGCTGCCGCCCGCCTCTTGCGCGCGCTGGCGGAATGCCACCGGCACGAAGCACAGCGCCACGCCCAGCAGCCAGATCGGCGTGAGCTTGTACCAGCGGGTTTCATCGGCCTGCTGCTTGATGAGATAGGCAAAGGCCACCATGGCCGCCAGCGAGAAGGTGCCGTAGCCGATGAAGTTGGCGGGCACGTGCAGCTTCATCCACCAGCTTTGCAGCGCCGGCACCAGCGGCTGGATCTGCTGTGCGTCGCGCACCAGCGTGTACCAGAGCAGGAAACCCACGGCCGCGCTCACCACCAGCATCACGAAGGCGCCCAGCGCGCGCGTGCCGTAGTGCGACTCGTAATACAGGTAGAAGACGGTGGTGATCCAGCAGAACAGCACGAACACTTCGTACAGGTTGCTCACCGGGATGTGGCCGATGTCCGGCCCCAGCAGGTGGCTCTCGTACCAGCGCACCATGGTGCCGATGAGCGCCAGCGCCACCGCCGCCCACGCGATGCGCGAACCGATGGCCTCCAGCGCATCGGACTGCGCGCCGCCGAAAAAGCCAAGCCAGTAGAACACCGTGCTCATGAAGATGAGTACGCTCATCCACAGGATGGCCGACTGGCTCGACAGGAAGTACTTCAGCCAGAACACGCTGTCGGCACGGGCCAGGTCGCCCTGATACGAAACGATGCCCAGCAGCGAAGCCGCCGCCACCACCAGTCCCAGCACGGCCAGCGGCCGCCAGAACCAGCCCAGCCAGATGGCCGCAGGCATGGCTGCCAGGAGAATGACCTTCTCGTAGATGTCCATCGAACCGGCATGGCGCGCAAAGGCAAACAGGCCGCCGGCCACCACCAGCAGCGCGAACACCCAGTCGAAGGCGTTGCGGCGCGACAGCCAGCTGTCGTTGAGGGTCAGGGTCGTCGTGGTGGTGGTCGTCGTCATGGCGACTGCTCCTTGTGCATGGTCAGCAGCTTGCCGCGCAGCTGCTCGAATTCGCGGTCGCTGTCCAGGGTCTTGCGATTGGTCGACATCGCCATGGTGGCGCTGCTGGCGCCCGGCTGCGCGGGGACCGGCGCCAGCCAGACCCACAGCCTGCGCTCGCGAACGTAAAGCATGGCAAAAATGCCGACGATCAGCAACAGACAGCCCAGATAGACGACGTTCTTGCCAGGGGCACGCGCCACCTGGAACACGCTGGCCTGCACCTGCTTGAAGTCGGTCAGCATCATGGCCAGCGGCGCGGGGTAGAAGTAGGCGTCGCTGATCGCCAGCACGGCCTGCGTGAGGTAGGCCTGGCTCTTCTCGTCGGCCGGCAGCGGTGGCAGGCCGGCCTGCGTGCGGCTGAGGTTGAGCACCTCGAACAGCACGTCGTTGAGGATGCGCACCAGCACGCCGCCGGCGCGCTCGCGCTCGCCCTCGGGCACGTTGGTTTCCATGAATTCGGCTATGGCCTGCCAGCCGCCGCGGCTGGTGGCATCCTGCCTGGCGCGCTCGGTGCCCGCAAAAAGGGCCAGCGCACGCGCCGCCGAAACGCGCAGCTGCTCGGCCAGCTCGGGCCGCCTGGTGTCTGCGACGCGGGCGATGTACTGGTCTACCGCCTTGCGGCGCAGGGCTTCGTCGGCCAGCGCGGCGCGCATGCGCACGAAGCCGTCCATGGAGCCCTGGTCGTCGGCCGGCACACGCAGGTAGCGGAAGGGCTGGTCGGGCTGCTCGCGCACGCCCAGCAGGAACACCGGCTGCCCGTCGCCGGTGTCGACCGGCACCATGTAGTTCTGGAACTCGCGCGCCTGGCCGGCCGCATCGCGCAGCTTGTAGCCGATGCTCGGGCCGATGTTGCGCAGCGTCTTGTCCTGGTTCGGCTTGTGGGCCGCACCCAGCCGCGATTCGAGCTGGCCGCGCAGGTCCACCTTGCGCACGTCGACCGCGCTGCCGCCCTGCGGCGCACCGAAGTTCTCGACGTTGATCACGCGCAGCGCGGTGAATTCGAGCGTGAGCGCATCGCTGCCGTTGGTGATGCGCGCGCTGGAGCCGATGGTGCCTTCGATCTCGAAAGGCTTGGCCGCCGCGCCCATGGGCACGGCCTTGAGCTTCACGCTGGAGCCGCCATCGTCGAAGCTGGATTGATAGATCTCCACGCCGCGGTAGCTGGCCGGGTGGTTCACCTCGATGCGCGCGGGCACCTGCGCCCCCGTCTCGCGGTCATGCAGCACCACCTCGCTGGCAAAGAGCTTGGGCATGCCGGTGGAGTAGTAGTCGACGATGAACTTCTTGAGTTCGATCGCAAAGGGCAGCTCCTGCAGCAGCACGCCGTCGGACTGGTTCAGGATGGCCACGCTGGAGCTCTGGCCCTCGGGCACCAGGATGTTGCCGCGGAAGGTCGGGTTGGCGGGCGAGAGCCGGTGCTGCGGCGGCACGTCGGCGATCAGGCCGCCGCCCTGGTAGACGCTCTTGCCGTTGAACCAGGTCTGCGCACGAACGACCAGGTTGCCGTCGAGCAGGCCGCCCAGGCACACCAGCACGATGGCGCTGTGCGCCGCGATGTAGCCCAGCTTGTGGGCGCCGCCGGCGCGCGCCGCCACCATCCAGCCAGAGGCGCCTTCGGGCAGTTCGCGCCGCTGCAGCTTGACCTTCCAGCCGCCGCCGGCAAGCAGCTTGCCGATGCGCTGGGCGGCGGTTTCGGGCGACTCGGACTCCAGCGTGGTCTCGGCCCGCTGCCCGAACGCCCGCAGGCTGTTGGCACGGATGTCTTCCTTCACGGTGCGCAGCTCTCGAACGATGTGCGGCACGTTGCGCACGATGCAAAGCACCGTGCTCACCACCAGGAACAGCAGGATCAGCAGGAACCACCAGGCGCTGTACACGGTGTCGAGCTGCGCGGCCCGGAACACCTGCGACCAGAAAGGGCCGAACTGGTTGACGTAGTTGGCCGCGGGCTCGCCCTGCTTGAGCACGGTGCCGATGATCGATGCGATGCAGATGACCGTCAGCAGCGCAATGGCAAAGCGCATCGAAGACAGCAGCTCCACCGCCACGCGCCATGCGTGGGGGCCGCGATGGACGCGGAGGCCGTGAGTGGAGACCGACATGCTCGAGACGAAGAGGAAGGACTGAAAAAGAAAAAGCGGGCCATCCCTGTCGGATCGGCCCGCCTTCTTGGGTTTGTTGTGTGGCGGTTAGTTCACCCTGCAGGCGCGCCCGGCGGCGCACACACGCAAGTGGCGATCAGCGCAGGCCGGCGATGTAGTCGGCCACGGCCTTGATTTCGCGGTCGTTGAGCTTGGCGGCCACGCCGTTCATCACCGGGTTGTTCAGGCGCTGGCCGTCGCGGAAGGCCGCCATCTGCGCGGTGGTGTAGTCGGCGTGCTGGCCTTGCAGGCGCGGGTACTGGGCAGGCATGCCGGCGCCGTTGGGGCTGTGGCAGCCGGCGCAGGCGGGCACCTGGCGGTCGGCCACGCCGCCGCGGAAGATCTTTTCGCCCAGGGCGACGGTGTCCTTGTCCTTGGCGTAGCCTTCCTTGATCTTCTTGGAGCCCACGAAGTAGGCCACGTTGCGCATGTCCTCGTCGCTCAGGGCCGAGGCGAAGGGCTTCATGATGGCGCTCTTGCGCTTGCCCGACTTGAAGTCCTGCAGCTGCTTGAGGATGTACTCGGGGTGCTGCTGCGCCAGCTTGGGGTTGGCCGCGATGGAGGAATTGCCGTCGGCGTTGTGGCACGAGGCGCAGCTCTGGCTGTTGGCCGGCGTCGCGTTCAGGATCGCTTCCCCTTTCGCCAGGTCCGGCTTGGCCAGCTTGGGCGCTGCCGCAACGGCGTCGGCGGGAGCCGGCGCGTCGGACGCAAAGCTTGCATTGACACTGACGATAGCGGCGCCTGCCAGGATGGCTGCGCGCAGAAAGTGGAACGACGACTTCATATCGAGGGGTTGGTTTTAGGGCGCAAAACCTTGCGATTCTACAATGGCACTCCCATAACGATAGCTCAGTAATGACCCCCCCTTCCCGCCCACCGGCCAAGCCCTCCAAGGCCAAGGACGACGCCGCCGCGCAACGCGAGCGGGTGGCCCTGGGCTGGCTGCACACCGCCCACTTCGTCACCAGCGCGCCGCAACTGGAGCACCTGCCCGAGCTGGACCTGCCGGAAATCGCCTTCGTCGGCCGCTCCAACGCCGGCAAGTCCACCGCCATCAACACGCTCACCCAGCAAAAGCGGCTGGCCTTCGCATCCAAGACGCCGGGGCGCACGCAGCACATCAACCTGTTCGGCGTGGGCAAGCAGAACATCGACGACGCAGTGCTGGCCGACCTGCCCGGCTACGGCTATGCCGCCGTGCCGCGCGAGGCCAAGCTGCGCTGGCAGCGCGTGATGGGCAACTACCTCATGACCCGCCCCACCCTGCGCGGCGTGGTCTTGATGTGCGACCCGCGCCACGGCATGACCGAGCTCGACGAGATCCTGCTGGACGTGATCCGCCCGCGCGTGGAGCAGGGCCTGAAGTTCCTGGTGCTGCTGACCAAGGCCGACAAGCTCACCCGTTCGGAAGGCGCCAAGGTGCTGTCCATCACGCGACTGCAAGCCGGCGGCGGCGAGGTCAAACTGTTCTCCGCGCTCAATCGCCAGGGCGTCGGCGAAGCGGCCGAACTGCTCTGGCGCTGGGTGCATCCCGAGGAAGAACAGCAGCAACCACCCGCGGCTACAGGAGACCCTGCGGCCGCGTCCTGATCCTTGTCAGACGCCGAGGCCCGCATGATCCAGACCTTCCAGCGCACCCTGCCGCACGGCATCACCCTCAGTTGCCGCGCCGCCGGGCAAGCCGGAAGGCCGCTGATGGTGTTCCTGCACGGTTTTCCCGAAGGCGCCTTCATCTGGGACCCGCTGCTCGAGTATTTCGCGCAGCCCGAACATGGCGGCTACCGCTGCGTGGCACCCAACCTGCGCGGCTTCGAGAAGTCCAGCGCGCCGCCCGAGGTCGAGGCCTACCGCGCGCACCTGCTCATCAAGGACATCCTGGAGCTGGCCGCGCTCGAAGCCCCCGACGGCCGCATCGACACGCTGGTCGCGCACGACTGGGGCGGCGCTTTCGGCTGGGGCCTGGCCAATGCGCATCCGGCCAGGCTCGATCGACTCGTCATCATCAACTCGCCCCACCCCGGCACTTTCCTGCGCGAGCTGCGGGACAAGCCCGCGCAGCGCGAGGCCAGCGCCTACATGACCTATCTCGCGCGCCCCGACGCGGAGCAACTTCTTGCGGCCAACGACTACGGGCGCCTCTGGCCCTTCCTGACCACGCCCGAAACGTCGCGCGACTGGCTCACCGAGCCTGTGAAGGCGCAATACCGCGCGGTGTGGGATGCCGGGCTGACCGGCGCCTGCAACCTGTATCGCGTGACGCCGCTCAAGCCCGCGGCGCCGGGCGAAGCGCCGCGCACCTTCCCCGACCCGCCGCGCGAGCGGCTGACGGTGGATGTACCCACGCTGGTGCTCTGGGCGCTCGACGACGTGGCGCTGCTGCCGGGCTTGCTCGATGGGCTGCCGGACTACGTCCCCAGGCTCGAACTCAAGAAGGTGCCGGGCGCCACGCACTGGATCGTGCACGAGCAGCCCGAACTGGTGATGCGAGAGATCGAGTCCTTCGCGAGGCGCCAGGCAGCGCCTGCTTCTCCTCAATAGACGGGCGGCTCGCCCTCGGGCCGCGTCTTGAAGCGGCGGTGCACCCAGTAGTACTGCGAAGGCATCGTGCGGATGTAGCCCTCGAGCATCTTGTTCATGTGCGTGGTGTCGGCCACGATGTCGCCCGTCGGGAAATCGGTCCAGCGCGGCAGCAGCTCGACCTCGTAGCCGCCGGGCACAACGCGCGTGAGCACCGGCATCACGATGGCACGCCCCAGCTGCGAGAAGCGCGACAGCGACGGCACGGTGGCCGCCTGCACGCCGAAGAAGGGCACGAAGATCGACTGGCTCGGGCCGAAATCCATGTCGGGCAGCAGGTACAGCACCTCGCCCCTGCGCAGCCGGTGCAGCACCGGCTTGACGCCGTCGGTGCGCTCCAGCGCCGTCACGTTGCCGAAGCGCGTGCGGCCCGCGCGCGCCCAGTCGTCGATCATGCGGTCGCGCTGGGTGGTGTAGATGGTCATCGATGGCCGCGCCATGTGCATGGTGAGCGTGGTGGCGCCTGCGTCCAGGCCGTAGAAGTGCGGCGCGAAAAGAACGACGGCCTGCTCGCCGTTG
>JAFECZ010000184.1 GCA_018241905.1 Pseudomonadota bacterium | reverse complement strand
GTCGTGGTCACGCACGAGATGGCCTTCCCGCGCAAGGGCGGACCGCGGCTGATCTTCCTGGAAGGCGGACGCATTGCCGTCGACGGCAACCCGGCGCAGCTGCTGGAAGCACCCAACAACCCGCGCCTGCGCGAATTCCTGCAACACGTCGAGTAGCAATGCCAAGCCTGAAATTTCTTTGCATCGAAGGCTCGCCCTTCGATGCCGGGGTGGCCCTGGGCCGCTTCGGCGCCGCCGCGGTTCACGAGCGCCTTCTGGCGACGAGCGCGTGGACCCACCTGATGCAATGGCGCGGCAGCGCGCGCCTGGCCGCCATGGCCGCCCTGGTGCGCCAGCGCTTCCCTCGCGTCCAGCAGGAGCTGGAGGGCCTGGCGCACGGCCTGGGGCTGCCCCTGGAAGACGTGCTGATCTGGAATTCTCGCGGCGACCTCTGGGCCATGTCGCCCGACGGCTGCACCACCGTGCAGCTGCCCGACCCGGTTGCGCCGCGCATCAGCCACAACGAGGACGGCGACCCGGTCTTTGCAGGCCATTGCGCCATTGCGCAGGTCGCCGTCCGGGGCAGCCCGCGCTTTGCCAGCTTCGTCTATCCGGGCTCCCTGCCCGGCCACACCATCGCGGTGACGGATGCGGGGCTGGCCGTGACGGTCAACAACCTGCGGCTGCAGCACGTGGAAGATGGCGTGCCGCGCATGGTGCTTGCGCGGGCGCTGCTCGATGCGCCCGGCCTGGAGCAAGCCGAGGCCTTGCTGCAGGAAGCGCCCAAGGCCGGCGGCTTTCATCTCACGCTGGCACAGCGCGGCCGGCCCGAGATCCTGAGCGTGGAGTTCGGCGCCGGCATCTGCTCGGTGCTGCGCATCGAAGCACCGTCGCTGCACTCCAACCATGCCATCCACCCCGGCATGCGCGATCTGCCGCAGATCATCACCGGCTCTTCGGGCCACCGTCAGCGCCGCGGCGACGCGCTGCTGGCCGATGCCCGGCGCGACCATCGCGAAGTGCAGCCACTGGTCGTGCTCGGCGACCGTGCCGACGCGAGGTTTCCAATCCACCGCGACAACCCGGCCGACGACGACGAGGAGAACACCCTGGCCACGGCCGACATCCGCGTCGGACAAAGCCGCATAGACTGGCAGGTCTACGAACACCCGCTGGGCCCGGTCCGGTTCCAGATGACCGATGGACACCAATCGCCGCCCCGCCAGCCAACGAGTGAAGACGCCTGAGGCCCAGGCTTCGTCGGCCGCGCCGCGCACCGTCAAGGAACTGCAGGCGCTGGCGGTGCAGATCGGCCGCGAGGAAGCCGGGCTCTCGCCCCACGGCAAGTCGCACACGGTGCTGGCCAAGCTGGTCGAGCAGCCCGATGAAGTGGCGGTGCGCTCCATCACCGAGCTGGCCGCTTCGCTGGGCGTGAATGCGTCCACCCTGTCGCGCCTGGTCAGGCGGCTGGGCTACGAGGGTTTTGGCGATTTCCAGAAGGTCTTTCGCGACAGCCTGACGGAAAAGCACCGGCACTTCTACAGCCAGCAGGCCGAGCGCCTGGTGGCGTCCGCGCCCTTGCGTGCGGAGGGTGCCAGCGCGGAAGTGGCGGCCATGGCCCGGCTCGCGCATGAATCGGTGGCCAATGTGGAAGGCTTTCTGGCGCAGCTGTCCGCCGCCGAGCTGCGCGATGCCGCCGGCCTTCTTGCGCGCGCCCCGCGGGTGCGCTTCTACGGCCTGCGGCAGTTCAGCGCGCTGGCCAGCTTCATGGCCTACGGCCTGGGCCTCATCCGCACCGACGTGGGGCTGCTCGACGCGCACGGCCTGGGCGCGGCCGAAGGGCTGGCGCAACTGCAGCGCGGCGATGTGCTGGTGGTGGCGAGCGTGTCGCCCTACACGCGCGCCGTGGCGCAGGTGGCGGCGGCGGCCCACAAGGCGGGCATCGCGGTGGTGGCCATCACCGACACGCGCGCCTCGCCGCTGGCCGCACCCGCAAGACATGCCTTCTTCGTGCCGCACAAGAGCAGCTTCTTCAGCAACAGCATGGGCGCCTACCTGATCTTTGCCGAAGGGCTGCTCAACGTGGTGGCCACGCAGATCGGCAAGAAGGCGCTGGCGTCGCTGGAGAACAGCGAGCGCTTCATCGAGGCGCTGAAGGTCGAAGTGGGCTGATCAGCCTTCGAGCCGCCGGCGCAGCGCGCGCACCGCGCTGTCCACCGTGGTGAGCACCGGCAGCCCGGTGGCGTCTGCGCAGGCCTGGCGGGCGCGCGCCATGCTGAACTGCGCCAGCGCAATGCGCGTGCAGCCGCGCTCGGCCAGCTTGCGAGCCGCGCCGGCGATGAGCGCATCGTGGGCAGCGGCATCGCCTGCATTCAACGCCTCGAGCGCGCCCTGCACCAGCATGGGGTCGAGCACGAAGCCGCGTGGAAACTCCGGCGGCATCGATTCGAGCGTGGGGCCGAAGGTGGCCAGAAGGCCCAGCGTACCCGAGCCGCCGGCCACCGCCTCGTCGATCATGGCCTCGTTGGGCTTGAGCACAGGAATGCCCGCGTGGCGTCGGGCCACCGCCTCGATGCACGGCCCGAATGCCGAGCAGGTGAACAGGATGGCCTGCGCGCCGGTATCGACCGCGTACCGGGCCAGCGTCTGGAAACGCGCATGCATCGCCTCGTCCAGCCCCTTGCCCGAGCGGGCCAGGTCGGCCGACAGGCTGTCGTCGAGCAGGTTCATGCGCTGCGCTTGCGGCCAGCCGGCGTCGAAGGCTGCGTTGATCGGCGCCACGGAATGGGCCAGGGCATGAATGAGGGCAATGCGTGGCACGTCAGATTCCCTTGGAGGAAGGATTGGCGAACGCGTCCTTGGTCTCGGCGTTCAGCGGATAGTTGATGTTCACGCCCTTGGGCGGAATCGGCGATGTGAACCACTTGTTGTAGAGCTGCTCCATCTCGCCGGATTTCATCATGCCGGTCACCACGCGGTCCACCAGCGCCTTGAAGGCCGGGTCGTCCTTGCGGAACATCAGCGACTGGTTCTCGGTGCGCAGGCTTTCGCCCACGATGGCGAAGTCCTTCGGGTTGCGCGCATTGGCGATCAGGCCCGCCAGCAGGATGTCATCGAGCACGAAGGCCTGCGCGCGGCCGCTTTCCACCAGCAGGAATGAATCGGCGTGGTCCTTGCCGGCCAGGGGCGTGACCTCCAGCCCGCGGCCGCGGTCGGCGTCGCGCAGCAGCCGGAAGGACGTGGTGCCGGTGGTGGTGACCACCGACTTGCCCTGCAGGTCGGCAATGCTGCGGATGCCCGCATCGGCGCGCGTGAGCATTCGCACGTTGTAGCGGAAGATGTCCGGCGAGAAGGCCACCTGCTTCTGGCGCTCCACCAGGTTGGTGGTGGAGCCGCACTCGATGTCCACCGTGCCGTTGACCACCAGCGGAATGCGGTTGCCCGAGGTCACGCTCTGGTACTTCACCTCGATGGCCGGCATCTTCAGCTCCGCCTTGGCGGCCTCGACGATGCGCTGGCAGATGTCGATGCTGTAGCCGATGGGCTTGAGGTTGGCGTCGAGGTAGGAAAAGCCGAAGGAAGACTCGCGGTGCCCCAGGGTGATGGCCCCGGTGGATTTGATCTTGGCGAGCGTGCCGCCGTCCTGCGCCACGCTGGCCACCGCAGGCAGCAAGGTGCAAAGGGCAAGCGCGGCGGCGCGCAGCACGGACGATGGGCGAGACACGGGCATGGCAAGGCTCCTTGCAGCGTTGGTTGGAAAAAAATGCGATGTTGCGAGCCGGGCACGCCCGGCTCGAAGGCTCAGGGCGCGACGGCCGGGGCGCCTGCCGCGGCGCGCGTCACGGCATCGATGGACGCAAACAGGCGCCGAGTGATTTCCTGCAGGTCTTCGCGCGAGGCAATGAAGGGCGGCGCCAGCAGCACGTGGTCGCCCAGCCGGCCGTCCACCGTGCCGCCGAAGGGGTAGCACATGAGCCCGCGCGCCATCGCCTCTTTCTTGATGAGCGCGTTCACCTTCAGCGCGGGATCGAAAGGCGCCTTGGACCCGCGATCGGCCACCAGCTCGATGCCCCAGAAGAAGCCGCGTCCGCGCACCTCGCCCACATGCGGGTGGTGGCCCAGCGCCTCGGCCAGCAGTTCGCCGAAGTACGCACCGTCTTCACGCACCTTCTGCAGCAGGCCGTCGCGGTGGATCACCTTCTGCACCGCCAGCGCAGCGGCACAGGCCACCGGGTGGCCCAGGTAGGTGTGGCCGTGCTGGAAGAAGCCGCTGCCCTGCGACATGGCCTGCACGATGCGGCCCTGCGCCAGCACCGCGCCGATGGGCTGGTAGCCGCCGCCCAGGCCCTTGGCAATGGTCACCAGGTCGGGCACCACGCCCTCCTGCTCGCAGGCGTACAGGGTGCCGGTGCGGCCCATCCCGCACATCACTTCGTCCAGGATCAGCAGCACGCCGTAGCGGTCGCAGACCTCGCGCACCGCCTTGAAGTAGCCGGGCACGGGCGTGAGCACGCCGGCCGTGGCGCCGCCCACCGTCTCGGCCACGAAGGCAATCACCCGGTCGGCGCCCTGCGCCAGGATCGCGGCTTCGAGCTCGCGCGCCAGCCGCTGGCCATAGGCCTCGGGCGATTCGCCGGCCTGCTGCTCTCGGTAGGCATAGCAGGGCGACACGTGCGTGGCCGGCACCAGGATGGGCGCGAAGGGAGCACGCCGCCACTCGTTGCCGCCCACCGCCAGCGCGCCCAGGGTGTTGCCGTGGTAGCTCTGGCGCCGCGCGATGAAGTGGGTGCGCTGGGGCTGGCCGATTTCCACGAAGTACTGGCGCGCCATCTTCAGGGCCGACTCCACCGCCTCGGAGCCGCCGCTGACCAGGTAGACATGGCTCATGCCCTGCGGTGCGGTGCGGATCAGCTCGTCGGCCAACTCCTCGGCCACCTCGCTGGTGAAGAAGCTGGTGTGCGCGTAGGCCAGCCGGTCCACCTGCGCATGCATGGCGGCCAGCACATCGGGGTGGCCATGGCCCAGCGATGACACGGCGGCGCCGCCGCAGGCGTCCAGGTAGGTGCGGCCCTGGCTGTCGCGGATGGTCATGCCGCCGGCTTGCACCGCGGTGGGCGGGGTCTGGCGCAGGTGGCGATGGAAGACGTGGGTCATGGCGGTGGAACTCGTTTGGAACTAATGTATTGAGCGAATTGTTATGTGGAACATTTGTTCCGTCAAGTACCCGCCCCCTGAAACAGCAAGGCGGACTCCGGTACATTTGTTCCAGCCAGCCTTGCCATGAACATCCGCGAACAGATTCGTCAGCGCTACGCGCAGCTCAGCCCGGCCCTGCAACAAGTGGCCCGGCATGTGATCGACCACCCCAACGACGTGGTCACAGGTTCCATGCGCAACGTGGGTACGCAGTCCGGCAGCACGCCGGCCACGCTGGTGCGCTTTGCGCAGACGCTGGGATTCGAGGGCTGGCCGCAGCTCAAGGCGGCCTTTGCCGCCGAGATGGGCCTGGGCCCGCAGGCCTACGGCGAGCGCGCCCGCAGCCTGGTCAGCCGCGCCAGCGACCGCTCGCTCACCGCCGAGATGTTCGAGGTGCAGCGCCTGAACCTCGAGGCCACCCAGCACCAGAGCGAAGAGGCGCTGCTGCGCGCCTGCGCCATGATCGAGAAGGCGCCCGCCGTGCATGCCGCGGGCTTTCGGGCCTGCTTTCCGATTGCCCATTCCTTCGTCTACGTCTATCGGCTCTTTCGCAACAGCGTGCACCTGGTCGACGGCCAGGGCGGTTCGCTGGAGATGCAGCAACGCGCCTTCGCGCGCGGCGACGCGGTGCTGGTCGCCAGCTTCTCGCCCTACTCGCGCGAGGCCCTGCAGGTGGCCCAAGCCGCGCAGGCGGCGGGGTGCAAGGTCATTGCCCTGACCGACAGCGCGGCCTCTCCGCTGTCGCTGCTGGCGCACGAGACGCTGCTGTTCACCATCCACAGCCCGTCCTTCTTTCCTTCGGTGGCCGCCGGGGTGGCGCTCACCGAGGCGCTGGTGGAACTGCTGGCCAGCCGCGCCGGCAAGGGCGCCGTCAAGCGCATCAACGGCGCCGAGCGCGACCTGTTCGAGTCCGGCGCCTACCTCGAAGCGCCGCGCGTGCGCGGCTGAGCGCGCCGCTGCCGGCGGCTGGTTCACGCGCGGCGCCGCCGACCGCCAGGCGGGCGCTGCTCCTACACGCACCCCGCGGGTCGCGGCGCAGCATGGTCCCCTGTCAGTTCCCCAAGGAGATGACCATGCCCAGAGGCGACAAGTCGGCCTACACGGACAAGCAGAAGCGCAAGGCCGAGCACATCGAGGAGGGCTACGAACACCGCGGCGTCGGGAAGAAGGAAGCCGAGCGCCGCGCCTGGGCCACCGTGAACAAGGAAAGCGGCGGCGGGGAGAAAAGCGGCTCCGGCCGCGGCAAGCCCGAGAACCACAGTGCGTCGCGCAAGGGCGGACGCCTCGGCGGGCGCGCTTCGGCGTCGCGCCCGGCGGCCGCCCGCTCCGCTTCGGCCAGGAGGGCCGCGGCCACGCGCAAGCGCCATGAGTCGAGCTGATCGGCTCGCCTTGACCATCAACCCAACAAGGAGACGTGCAATGCCCTACGTCGATGGATTCGTCGTTCCCGTCCCGCGCAAGAACCTGGACGCCTACCGCGACATGGCGCTGGAAGCCGGCAAGGTCTGGATCGAACACGGCGCCCGCCAGTTTCGCGAATGCGTGGCCGACGACGTCAAGCCGGGCCAGTTCACTTCCTTTCCGCAGAGCGTGATGCTCAAGGACGACGAGGTGGTGTTCTTCTCGTGGATCGTCTATGAATCGCGCGCCAAGCGCGACGAGGTCAACGACAAGGTGATGAAGGACCCGCGCATGAAGGAGATGATGGAGCCCAAGGATTCGCCCTTCGATGCCAAGCGAATGATCTACGGCGGCTTCGAGGTGCTGGTCGACCTGTAGCCGGCAAGTAAGGGGCGCCCCGCGGCGGGGCACAATGGCCACAGCAAAACTCGAAATCGCCATCTTCATGAAAGCACTTGCCGCGCCCCTGCTGATTTCCGCCGCCGCCCTGGCCGCTCCTTTTTCGGCTGCCGCCCAGGGCGCCGACCTGCTGTTCCTGAAGAACAGCCCGGCCGCCAAGTTCAACTCGGCCGATTTCAAGATGCTGCGCGCCACCATCGACAAGGCGCTGGCCGGCCCGGCCGAAGGCCCCGCGCTCGAATGGGCCAACGACAAGACCAGCGCTTCCGGCACGGTCACGCCGGCCGGCGCGGACGAGTCGGCCGCACCGCGCAAGTGCCGCAAGCTGCGCATTGCCAACAGCTACAAGTTCACCAAGGACGAAGGCGTCTACGTCTTCTGCCAGAACCCCACCGGCAAGTGGGCCCTCAAGCCCTGAGTCCCATGGGGGCCTGACACCCCCCTCGCAAACCCTTATCCCCTTGTTTGGGGAAGACGCAAGAGCCGTCCTCGGGCAAAAACGCGGACTTGTTGCCGGCCCGCGCCCGCCTCGGTCGATTTCAGATCTGCGCAGAGCCGACGTTTCCAGGCCCCACCGGGGGCCAGCAAGAAGAAAAACCGAAGGAAACCTGACATGGCTTTTGCAGATGGATTCGTGGTTCCGCAACTGCGCCAGGGCATCGACGCCTCCCGCGCGCTGACCGCGCAGCTCTATTCGCTGGACCCGGACGAAGACGATGCCGGCATCGCCCTCATTCCGCTGGCCGACCAGGCCCTGGCGGGCCTGGTGCGCCTGCTGGAAGCCGACCTGGACGTCAAGGTGCGCTTCATCGCCGATCCGTCGCAGCCCGCCCTGGCCATGGCGCACGACCAGCCCGCCGGCGCCGGCATCGGCGCCCCGGTGCGCCTGGCCAGCGGCCACATCCTGGGGATGCTGTGCTTCTTCCATCGCGAGCCCAGCGGCCAGTTGGACGAACGCGACGTGCGCCGCCTCGAAATGGCCGCCCGCCTGGCCGCGCGCCTGATCGACGGCGCGGATGCGCACGGCATCGCGTCCTGAGACAATTTTGGTCAACCAAATTACTGTTTTTTGTTGACAATATGGTGCGGGCCCATCGGCCCGATGATTGCCGCACCATGACCCACGCTACCCAGATCGACTTTTCCACCATCAGCGCCTACCAGCGCTACAAGCTGATGGCCAGCCTGATCGTGCCCCGCCCGATCGCGCTGGTCACCACGCAGAACGAACAGGGCGTGGTCAACGCAGCCCCCTTCAGCATGTTCAACATGCTGGGCGAAGACCCGCCGATCCTGATGATCAGCATCAACAAGCTGCAGGACGAACTGCTCAAGGACACCTCGGCCAACATCCTGGCCAACGGCGAGTTCGTGGTGCATATCGCCGACGAGCCCATGGCCGAGCAGATGCACCGCTGCGGCGACCGCCTGCCCGCGACGCACAGCGAGCTGGATGCGGTGGGCCTCACCCCCACCCCGTCGCGCGCGGTGCGGCCGCCGCGCATCGAGCAGGCGCCTGTCGCCTTCGAATGCCGGCTCTCGGAAAAGATCGAGACCGCCAGCCGCCACATCTTCATCGGCGAGGTGCTGTGGCTGCACGCCCGCGAAGACCTGATCGACCTGGAGCGCTACCGCGTCAATCTGCAGAACTACTTTCCGGTGGCCCGATTCGGCGCGAGCTTCTACATCCGCACGCGCGAGCGCTTCTCGATGCAGGCGGCCAGCGAGGTCAACACCATCGACACGCTGGACTGACCTGGACCGAAATCAGCCCCGCACCGAGGATCTGCCTTTGCCGGTCCTCTGGTGGGGTCGCCCCCTCGGGGGCGGAGTTACACGACCGGCGGGAGTGAAAAGCCGGCGGGCTTCACTTCGTACCGGAGCTCGGCCATGCCGGGGCCGAAGCGCTTCACGTCCGTGAGTTCCAGCCGCCCGGGCTGGGCAATGCGGCGTGGCAGCAAGGGATGGCCGCTGCCCAAAGTCACCGAGCCCACCTGAACGATGATCTCGTCGAGCAGGTCGGCGTCGTAGAACTGGCCCACGAGTTCCCCGCCGCCCACCAGCCAGATGTTCTTGCCCGAGCCCTGCACGGCGGCCCGCATGGCCTCGTGCACCGGGCGCACGTCGCCGCGCACGAAGCGGATGTCGGCGCCGGGCACCGGCGGCAATTGCCGGCTGCTGAACACCCAGGTGGGCTGCGCATACGGCCAGGGCGCACCGCCGCCCGGCGCGTTGATCACGTGCCGCAGCATCCATTCGTAGGTGGACGAACCCATGGCCAGGGCACCCACGCCCAGCATGAATTCGGGAAGGCTGGTGTCCTTGATGTCGACCAGCGGAAAGAGCCATTCGAGCGAATGGTCCTCCGTGGCCA
>JAFECZ010000183.1 GCA_018241905.1 Pseudomonadota bacterium | reverse complement strand
CGGCACCTCGGCACGCCTGGCCTTCAACTCGCCGCTGCACGTCAAGCACTTCGAGAACCTGGCCAAGATGGCCAAGGACGGCACCTTCGTCTACAAGGGGCGCAACAACACGCCCGACGCCGCCTTCCCCTCGGGCGAATGCGCCATGATGACCGGCTCCTCGGGCCTGTACGCCCGCGTGGCCAAGGACGCCAAGTTCAAGTACGGCATCTCCACCCTGCCCTACTACCCGGACGTGAAGGGCGCACCGCAGAACACGGTGATCGGCGGCGCCAGCCTGTGGGTGATGTCGGGCAAGCCGGCCGAGCACTACAAGGGCGTGGCCAGCTTCTTCACCTTCCTGTCCGACACCAAGGTCCAGTCCGAGAGCCACAAGCGCACCGGCTACCTGCCCATCACCACGGCAGCCTTCAAGCTGACCGACGCCTCGGGCTTCTACAAGGAGAACCCGGGCACGGACGTGGCCGTGACGCAGATGATCCGCAAGACCACCGACAAGTCGCGCGGCATCCGCCTGGGCAACTTCGTGCAGATCCGCACCATCATCGACGAGGAAACCGAGCAGATCTGGAGCGGCAAGAAGAGCCCGAAGGAAGCGCTCGACGCCGCGGTGAAGCGCGGGGACGAACAGCTGGAGCGCTTCCAGAAAGCCAACAAGGGGTGACGCAGGCTTGCGCCTGCGCAGCCCTTCGGGCGTCCATGGCACCCCTCCCTGCCCTCCCCGCCAAGCGGGGAGGGTGCCTGCTGGTGAGTTGAGGGCCGCAGTAGACTCGCACGCCCGCCCTGAATAACGCCGGGGCGGGCGTTTCGTTTTTTTGAAAGAGAAGTCCGAGGGACCATGGAGAAACGCGTTCTTTTTCGATCGGGCTGGCTTCCGTGGCTGCTGATCGCGCCGCAGATGGCGGTGATCCTGGTGTTCTTCTTCTGGCCGGCCAGCCAGGCCATCCTGCAGTCGATGCAGGCCGAGGACGCCTTCGGCACCTCCACCGCCTTCGTCGGGCTGGAGAACTTCAAGACGCTGTTCGACGACCCGGCGTACATCGAGTCGTTCAAGGTCACGGCCGTCTTCTCGGTCCTGGTGGCGGGCATCGGCATTGCGCTGGCGATGCTGCTGGCCGTGTTTGCCGACCGCATCCTGCGCGGCTCGCTGGTCTACAAGACCTTCCTGATCATTCCCTACGCGGTGGCGCCGGCCATTGCGGGCGTGCTGTGGGTGTTCATGTTCTCGCCCAGCATCGGCGTGGTGACCTACTACCTGCGCTTCCTGGGCGTGGACTGGAACCACTTCCTCAATTCCAACCAGGCGCTCACCCTGATCGTGGCGGCCTCGGTGTGGAAGCAGATTTCCTACAACTTCCTGTTCTTCCTGGCCGGGCTGCAGTCCATTCCGAAGGCGCTGATCGAGGCCGCCTCCATCGACGGCGCCGGGCCGCTGCGGCGCTTCTTCGACATCCAGTTCCCGCTGCTGTCGCCCACCACCTTCTTCCTGCTGGTGATGAACGTGGTGTATGCCTTCTTCGACACCTTCGCCATCGTGCACGCCACCACCGAGGGCGGCCCGGGGCGCGACACTTCCATCCTGGTCTACAAGGTCTGGCACGACGGTTTCAAGGCGCTGGACCTGGGCGGCTCGGCCGCACAGTCGGTGGTGCTGATGGTGATCGTCGTCGCGCTGACGGTGATCCAGTTCCGCTACGTCGAAAAGAAGGTCCAGTACTGATGACCCGGGCAGAGCAACAACAACCTCATTTCATCGGGAGCCGTCGACATGGTTGAACGCCGCCCCGGGCTCACCATCCTTTCGCACGTCGTGCTTCTGCTGGGCATTGCGCTGGTGGTGTTTCCCATCTACCTGGCCTTTGTCGCCTCCACCCACACGCGCAGCGAGATCCTGAACGTGCCCATGCCCCTCGTGCCGGGCAAGCACCTGGTCGAGAACTACGGCGCCGCGCTGCTGGGCGCCGACACGCAGGGCGCCCGCGTGGTGGTGGGCCGCATGATGTGGATCAGCTTCGTCACCGCCATGGTGATCGCGGTGGGCAAGATCGCCATCTCGCTGCTGTCGGCCTTCGCCATCGTGTACTTCCGCTTCCCGTTCAAGAAGCTGGTGTTCTGGCTGATCTTCGTGACGCTGATGCTGCCGGTGGAGGTGCGCATCCTGCCCACCTACAAGGTGCTGGCCGACCTGAACATGCTCAACACCTACGCGGGCCTGACGGTGCCGCTCATCGCCTCGGCCACCGCCACCTTCCTGTTCCGCCAGTTCTTCCTTTCGGTGCCCGACGAACTCGTGGAGGCCGCGCGAATCGACGGCGCGGGCCCCATGCGCTTCTTCAAGGACATCCTGGTGCCGCTGTCGCAGACCTCGATCGCGGCGCTGTTCGTCATCCAGTTCATCTACGGCTGGAACCAGTACCTGTGGCCCCTGCTGGCCACCACCACCGAGGACATGTACCCGGTGGTGATCGGCATCAAGCGGATGATCGCCTCGGGCGATGCCGCGGTGGACTGGAACCTGGTGATGGCCACCGCCGTGCTGGCGCTCATTCCGCCGGCCATCGTGGTCGTCCTCATGCAGCGCTGGTTCGTCAAGGGCTTGGTGGATACAGAGAAGTGAGCGTGCAAGCCGCACAGAAGAAAGAAGACATGTCAGCCATTTCGTTTCGCAACGTCATCAAGCGCTACGGCAAGGGCCCCAAGGCCAACCAGGTGATCCACGGCGTCTCGGCCGAGATCGAGGCGGGGGAGTTCATCGTGATCGTCGGGCCCTCGGGCTGCGGCAAGTCGACCCTGCTGCGCATGGTGGCCGGGCTCGAGGAAATCAGCGCGGGCGACATCGCCATCGGCGAGAAGGTCGTGAACGACGTGGAGCCGGCGCAGCGCGACATCGCCATGGTGTTCCAGAACTACGCGCTGTATCCGCACATGCGCGTGTTCGACAACATGGCCTACGGCCTGCGCATCGCAGGCCTGGGCAAGGATGAGATCAAGACGCGCGTCGACAAGGCCGCAAAGATCCTGGAGCTGGGCCACCTGCTCGAGCGCAAGCCTCGCGAGCTGTCGGGCGGCCAGCGCCAGCGCGTGGCCATGGGCCGCGCCATCGTGCGCCAGCCGCAGGTCTTCCTGTTCGACGAGCCGCTGTCCAACCTCGACGCCAAGCTGCGCGCGCAGACCCGACTGGAAATCCAGAAGCTGCACCGCGAGCTGGGCATCACCTCGCTGTTCGTCACGCACGACCAGGTCGAGGCCATGACGCTGGCGCAGCGCATCATGGTGATGAACGCCGGCGTGATGGACCAGTTCGGCACGCCCGAAGAGGTCTACAACCGCCCCGCCACCACCTTCGTGGCCAGCTTCATGGGCTCGCCGCCGATGAACCTGCTGCACCACGCCCCCGGGGTCAAGCAGGGCGCCATCCTGGGCATCCGCCCCGAGCACCTGGTGTTCGGCGACGACGGCTGGCTGGTCAAGGTCGAGCAGGTCGAGATGCTGGGCGCCGAACGCCTGATCTACGCCCGCATCGGCGACGAGCAGCTGGTCATGCGCGTGGAAGAAGGCGTGCCCGCCCCCGCCATCGGCAGCTCGGTGCGCATCGCCGCGCGTTCCGAAAAGCTGCATTGGTTCGATGCCGGCTCCGGCAAGCGCCTGACCAGCGCATGAGCGGCATGAGCACGCTGCCCGCCTGGCCCTACCCCCGCTGGATCGCCCACCGCGGCGCGGGCAAGCTGGCGCCCGAGAACACCCTGGCCGCCTTCCGCCTGGGCGCACGCCACGGCTACCGCATGTTCGAGTGCGATGCCAAGCTGAGCGCCGACGGCGTGGTCTTCCTCATGCACGACGCACTGCTCGACCGCACCACCAGCGGGCGCGGCACCGGCGGCAATCTGCCGTGGTCGCAGCTGTCGCAGCTCGACGCCGGTGGGTGGCATTCGCGCGACTTCGCCGGCGAGCCCTTGCCCACGCTGGCCAACCTGGCACGCTGGTGCCTGGCCAGCGGCCACCTGCTGGACATCGAGATCAAGCCCACGCCCGGCACCGAGCGCCAGACTGGCGAGGCGGTGGCGCGCGAGGCTGCAGCCCTGTGGGCCGGCGCCCCGGTGCCGCCCTTTCTTACCTCCTTCCAGCCGCCTGCGCTCAAAGCCGCGCTGGAAGTGGCGCCGCAACTGCCGCGCGGGCTGCTGCTCGACAAGCTGCGGGAGGGCTGGCTGCAGGAAGCCCGGGCGCTGCAATGCGCGGCCGTGGTCTGCCACTACGGCCTGTGGGATGCCGATGCAGTGGCCCAAGTGCACGATGCCGGCATGCGCGCCCTGAGCTACACCGTCAATGACGAGAGCGTGGCCCAGTGGCTGTGGCAGCTGGGCACGGACGGCATCGTGACCGACCGGGTCGATCTCTTCCCGCCGGACTGAGGCGCCGCCCGCAGCGGTCCGGCCTTTTCATATGATGCGCCGATGACCTGGATCACCCGTTGCGCCCTGATGCTCGTGGCCCTGCTGCTGGCCACCGGCGGCGCATTGGCGCAGCCGGGCCCGGCAGCCTCGGCGGGAGCCGCCTCGGCTGCTCCCGCGCCGCAGGAAATCACGCTCGATTCGCTGCGCACCAAGGTCGAGCAACTGCCCGAGTCGGCGGACACCGACGAGGACATGCAGCGCCTGATTGCGCAGACCGACGAGATCGTGACCGAGTCCGAGCGCTTCGTGTCCGTACGCACCACCCAGCTCAACGACCTCAATGCGCGCCTGGGCGAACTGGGCCCGGCGCCGGCGGCCGGCGCCACCAGCAACGAAACACCCGACATCACCCGCCAGCGCGCCGCACTGACCAAGCAGCGCAACGCCGTCGACGCCGACATCCGGCTGGCGCGCCTGCTGATCGTGAACAGCCAGCAGCGCCGCACCGAATTGCTGGCCCAGCGGCGCGCGGTGTTCGAAGCGAAGCTGTTCGAGCGCTCGCTGTCGCCGCTGAGCGCCAGCTTCTGGGAGCGCATGTCGGTCGAATGGAAGGGCGACAAGGAAGACCTGGCCGGGCTGTCCGAGGAAGTCGGCCAGGGAATGCGCAGCGCCCTGGGCGGGGCCGGCTGGTTTGCCATCACCCTGTATTCGCTGCTCATCGTGGGCGGCCTGGCGCTGTCCACCTGGGTTGCAGAAGCCGCCCTGGCCTGGCTGGCCGCCCGCAGCTTCCCGATCGGTCGCCTGCGGCGCTCGCTCCTTGCCCTGCTCACGGTGGTCGCCTATGTGCTGATCGCCGGGCTGGCAGGCGCCGCCGTCTGGGGCACCGTGGAGCGCCTGGGCGACTGGGGCACGCGCAGCACCCGCCTGGGCAACACGCAGGTGCAGCTGCTCATGTTCCTGGCCTTCGTCGTGGGGCTCGGGCGCGCGATGCTGTCCAACCGGCGCCCGTCCTGGCGCCTGCCGCCCATTGCCGACCCCATGGCCAAGCGGCTGTGGCCGCTGCCCTGGCTGGTGGCCCTGTGCGCGCTGGTGAGCGCCACCCCGATCTCGATCAACCAGGTCATCGACGATCCGCTCAACAGCGTCCTGACCAACCTGGTTCCGGTGGCCGCCTTCCTGGCGACCTGCCTGGTGATCGTGTTCCTGGTGCGCCAGTCCCGCGCCGAGGCGCAGGCAGCGGCGCAGGACGATGCCGCCGTCGAGCGGCCTGCCTGGGTCGGCCTGCTGCGCGGGCTGGCGGGCGTGCTGCTGCTGGCGCTGGTGCTGCTGGTGGCCGTCGGCTACCTGGCCTTCGCCCGCGTGCTGGCGGGGCAGATCCTGTGGGCGGGCATCGTGGCCGTGCTGGGCTACCTGCTGCTGAAGTTCGCGGACGACCTGTGGATGGCGCTGCTGTCCTCGCGCAGCACGACCGGCCAGCGCCTGCAAAAGAGCATGGCGCTGCGGCCGCAGACGCTGGACCAGGCCTCGGTGCTGATGTCGGCCCTCAGCCGCATCGTGATCGTCTTCTACATGGTGGTGGCTTTCATCGCGCCGCTGGGCAGCACGCCGGGTGAGCACGCGTCTGAAGGTGGGCGAGTTCGAGCTCGACTCCGGCGCCATCCTGGGCGCCATCGCGGTGCTCATCGTCGGCTTCATGCTGCTGCGCCTGTTCAAGCGCTGGCTGGAGAACAGCTACCTGCCCAACACGCAGCTCGAATCGGGCATGCGCAGCTCCATCACCACGCTGCTGGGCTACGTGGGCGCGGTGGTGGTGGTGGCGCTGGCGCTGTCGGCCCTGGGCATCGGGGTGAACCGCATCGCCTGGGTGGCCAGCGCGCTGTCGGTGGGCATCGGCTTCGGCCTGCAGGCCATCGTGCAGAACTTCATCTCGGGCCTGATCCTGCTGGCCGAGCGGCCGGTGAAAGTTGGAGACTGGGTGGTGCTGGGCACCTCGGAAGGCGACGTGCGCCGCATCAACGTGCGCGCCACCGAGATCCAGCTGGGCGACCGCTCCACGCTGATCGTGCCGAACTCGGAGTTCATCACCAAGACCGTGCGCAACATGACGCTGGCCAACGCCGAGGGCCGCGTGCTGATCCGCCTGCCCATGCCGCTGACCACCGACGCCCAGCTGGTGCGCGAGGTGATGCTCAAGGCCTGCCGGGAACATGCCAGCGTGCTGCCCACGCCAGAGCCGAGCGTGACGCTGGACGGCATCGAGAACGGCCTGCTGGTGTTCCAGGCCATTGCCTTCGTGCCCAACCCGCGCATGGCCTCGGGCGTTCGCAGCGACCTGCTCTTTGTCATCCTGGACGGGCTGCGCCAGGCGCAGGTGCCGATGGCGGTGTACATGTCGGCCCCCATGCCGGGGACACCGGGGACGCCGGGCACGCTGGGCGCGTCGCTCGCGCCGGCCACGCCGGCACCTCCTCCCGCGCCTCCGTCGCCGCTGGTCGGCGCCTGAGGATTCAGCTGCGCAGGCCGCCGGCCAGGAGCCACTGCAGGGTGCCGCACACCAGCACCAGCGCGGCGTAGGTGGCCATCATCCCGTCCCGGCCAAAGTAAGCCAGCCCGCCGGCCAGCACGCCAAGGGCGGCCACGAAATTGATGGCCATCTGCTTCCACAGGGCGAGCGGCGCCCCCTTGCCCATGACGAGCCGGCCGCCCAGGCCCAGCACCACGACCACGAAAAGGGCCGGGAGGGCGAAATTGGCCAGGTGGCCGATCAGGTCGATGGGGGACATTGGGAAATGGGTGGGCGGCGCGCTTCCAGGGCCATTGATGCAGCGCAAAGGCCCCTGCGGGCGGCGAATTTTATAATTGCGAAATGGCAGTCTGGGCCCTGGGCTTGAATCACACGACCGCGCCGCTCGATCTGCGCGGTCGTTTTGCGTTCGCCCTCGACCAACTGGCCCCCACCCTGCACAGCCTGCGCAGCTCGTTCGGCGCCCAGCGGCACCCGGATGTGGAGGCGGCCATCATCTCCACCTGCAACCGCACCGAGATCTATTGCGCGGCCGGCAGCGCCGCGCTCGACCACACGGTCGGCTGGCTGGCCGAGAGCGGCGGCGTCTCTCCCGCCCTGCTGCGCTCGCATGCCTACACGCTGGAAAACGACCAGGCCGCACGCCACGCCTTCCGAGTGGCCAGCGGGCTCGATTCCATGGTGCTGGGCGAGGCCCAGATCCTGGGCCAGATGAAGGACGCGGTGCGCGCCGCCGAAAGCGCCGGCTCGCTGGGCAGCACGCTCAACCAGCTGTTCCAGCGTTCCTTCGCGGTGGCCAAGGAGGTTCGCACCGCCACCGAGATCGGCGCCCACTCCATCAGCATGGCCGCCGCCGCGGTACGCCTGGCCGGCCAGCTCTTCGAAGACCTCATGCACACGCGGGTGCTGTTCGTGGGTGCCGGCGAAATGATCGACCTGGCCGCCACGCACTTCGCCGCGCGCAATCCCAAGGCCATGGTCATTGCCAACCGGACGCTGGAGCGCGGCGAAAAGCTGGCGTCCCGCTTCGGCGGCGAGGCCATGCGCCTGGCCGACCTGCCGGCCCGCCTGGCCGAGTTCGACATTGTCGTCAGTTGCACCGCCAGCACCTTGCCGCTGATCGGCCTCGGCGCGGTGGAGCGGGCGCTCAAGCAGCGCAAGCACCGCCCCATGTTCATGGTCGACCTGGCGGTGCCGCGCGACATCGAGCCCGAGGTGCGGGCCCTGTCGGACGTCTACCTCTACACCGTGGACGACCTGGCCCAGGTGGTGCAGCAGGGCCAGGCCCAGCGGCAGGCCGCCGTGGCGCAGGCCGAAGTCATCATCGACGCGGGTGTGCAGAGCTTCATGCACTGGCTGGGCCAGCGCGGCACGGTGCCGCTGATCCAGCAGCTCAATGCGCAGACCGACGCCTGGCGCAGTGCCGAGCTGGCCCGCGCGAAGAAGCTGCTGGCCAAGGGCGAAGACCTCGACACCGTGCTCGAGGCCCTGTCGCGCGGCCTCACGCAGAAGATGCTGCACGGCGCGATGGCCGAGCTGCATGCGGGCGACGCTGCCTCGCGCGAACAGACGGCGCAGACCATTGCGCGGCTGTTCCTGCGCAAAGAACGTTAGCGACGCTGCCTTTGCTCGCGGGCCTGCACGGCCTGCTTCATGCCAGTCATGGCGGGCCCCAAGCGCCCTTCCCTCTTGCCCATCTGCCGACCTCGGCCATCCCTCTCGTGAAAAGCTTTCTGCGCCAACAACTCGAACGCTACGTGCAACGCCTGGAAGAGCTGGACTTCCTGCTCTCGCGCGAGGACATCATGGCCGACATGTCGCAGTACCGCGTACTCTCGCGCGAACATGCGCAGGTGACCCAGGTGGCCGGCCGCTACCAGCGTTTCAAGCAGGTCGAATCGGACCTGGCCGGCGCGCGCGAGATGCTCGAGGACCCCGACATGGCCGAGATGGCCGGCGAGGAAATCGAGAGCGGCGAAGCCGAGCTGGTCAAGCTCGAGGCCGAGCTGCAGCGCCTGCTGCTGCCCAAGGACCCGGACGATGCGCGCAACGCCTTCCTGGAAATCCGTGCCGGCACCGGCGGCGACGAATCGGCCCTGTTCGCCGGCGACCTGCTGCGCATGTACACCCGCTATGCCGAGCGCGCCGGCTGGCGCTGCGAAATCGTGAGCGAAAGCGAAAGCGAACTGGGCGGCTACAAGGAAGTGGTGGTGCGCATCGTGGGCGACGACGTGTTCGGCGCGATGCGCTTCGAATCGGGCGGCCACCGCGTGCAGCGTGTGCCGGCCACCGAGACGCAGGGCCGCATCCACACCAGCGCCTGCACCGTCGCCGTTCTCGCCGAGCCCGACGAAGCGCAGGCGGTGCAGATCAACCCGGCCGATCTGCGCATCGACACCTACCGCGCCAGCGGCGCCGGCGGCCAGCACATCAACAAGACCGACTCG
>JAFECZ010000182.1 GCA_018241905.1 Pseudomonadota bacterium | reverse complement strand
GCACCGCCCAGCAACTCGTAGATGGGAACGCCCAGCGCCTTGCCCTTGATGTCCCACAGTGCGATATCGATGGCCGAGATGGCCGCGTTCTCCGCCAGGCCGGTGAAATAGCTGAAGCGATGCATCACGTTCCAGTGATGCTCGATCGCGAAGGCGTCCTTGCCCTCTAGATACTCGGCAAACCGGCGGATGCAGGTGCCCGCGGCTTCGATGTGGCCCCAGGTGCCGGCTTCGCCGTAGCCCACCGTGCCGTCGTCCGTCGTGACGCGAACGAACATGAACTGTCCCACGTGCAGGGGCTCGACCTTGCGAATCTTCATAAGTTTGCTTTTCGTACTCTTGAGATGAATTAGTCCAGCGTGATGCGAGCCTTGCGCACCAGATCGCCCCATCGGGCTGCCTCCGCGTCGATGTAGCGCGCGGCTTCGGCTGGCGTCATGGTCACCGGCTCGGCGCCTGCCGCCACGAGCTTGTCGCGCACGTCGGCGCTCTGCAGTTGCCTTTGCACCTGCGTGTACAGGTAGTCGATGGCTGCCTTCGGCGTCCCCTTGGGTGCAGCAAAGCCAAACCAGTTGGCAATGCGAAATTCGGGGAAACCGGCTTCCGCGGCGGTGGGCACATCGGGAAGGGACGGCAGGCGCTTGCCATGCGCGACCGCCAAGGGACGCATGCGTCCCGACCCCATCTGCGCCGACACCGTGGGCGCCGCGGTGATCAGCACGTCGACCTGTCCGCCCAGGAGGTCGGCGACGGCCGGCCCAGACCCTTTGTAGGGAACATGCGTCATGTTGATGCCCGCCACGACTTGAGCAGTTCGCCCGCAATATGGGGGCCGCTGCCGGCGCCCCCGGAGGCGAAGTTGAGCTTGCCTGGCTGGGCCTTGGCCAGGCTGACCAGTTCGCGCAGGCTCTGCGCCGGCACCCCCGAATTGACCACCAGAACATAAGGCGCCTCTGCGAACACAGTCACGGGGGTCAGGTCCTTGACCGGGTTGAACGTGAGCTTGGGGAACAGCCACGGGATGATCGTCTGGGTCATCTCGTTGGCCAGCAACGTGTAGCCGTCGGGCGCAGCCTTGGCCACGTAGCTGGTGGCGATGGTCGTGCTGCCGCCGCCCTTGTTGTCAGCCACGAAGGTCTTTCCGGTGCTGACGGCCATCGACTGCGCCATCAGGCGCGCCACGATGTCGGTGGTACCCCCTGGGGAATAGGGGATCACGATGCTCACGGGCTTGCTGGGATAGTCCTGGGCGAATGAGGCGAACGGGAGCGCTGAGAGGCCGAGGACGACAGACCTTCGCGAGAGTGAAGCCAGTGGCAGGTGGGGCACGCGTGTCTCCTTCAATCAAGTCGATGGCCGCCTGGGTTTTTCGAGCGGCTTGGAACTCACTGTAGGGCGCAACACTCGCTGGAAAATCGCTTCAGAATCACCTCATTCTTCAGTCAGATTTACTAATGAGCGAACTCACCAGTGCTTCTTCGGAGATGGCGTTCTTCCAGCTGCTCATGCGCTGCGGCAGCCTGTCGGCCACTGCTCGCGAGCTGGGCCTAACCGCGCCGGCTGTGAGCCGAAGGCTCGCGCTGCTGGAAAAGCGCCTGGGCGTGCAGTTGCTCAGTCGCACGACCCGCCGCAATAGCCTCACGCCTGAAGGCGAGCAATACCTGACGCAAGCGCGTCGCATCCTGGCGGATATCGAGGATGTCGAGCGGCAACTGAGGCGCGCCATCGCGGAGCCGCGCGGGCTGCTGCGCATCAACGCAACGCTCGGCTTTGGCCGCAGCCATATCGCGCCGGTCATCTCCAAGTTCTGCAAGGCCTACCCAGAGATCCAGGTGCAGTTTCACCTGTCAGTGACGCCGCCGCCGCTGACCGACGATGCCTTTGACGTGTGCATTCGTTTCGGCGAGCCGCCCGACGCCCGGGTCATCGCCCGCAAGGTGGCAGAAAACCGCCGACTGCTGTCCGCCTCCCCCGCCTACCTTGAGCGACACGGCACGCCGCGCACCCCGGCCGACCTGGTCCGGCACAACTGCATCAGCATCAACCACGGCCAGGACGCGTACGGCATCTGGCGCCTGAGCGCTGGACGCAAGACGGAATCCGTGAGGGTGAGCGGTTCCCTGGTCACCAATGACGGGGACATCGCGGTGCGCTGGGCGCTGGACGGCCATGGAATCCTGATGCGCGCTGAATGGGACATTGCCAAATACCTGCGCAGCGGACGGCTTCGTACCGTGCTGGATCGCTACGCCACACCGCCGGCGGACATCTACGCTGTCTACCCGGCCCGCCATCAGAGTGCCAGGCGCGTGACCACCTTTGTGGATTTCCTGTGCCAGGAACTCGGCGAGAGGCCAGGCGAATGAGGTGAGATGCCGGGGCCGTGGCCCCATGGAGTTCGCCGCTTTTCTCGACGAAGAACAGAGGAAGTTCTCCGCGTTCGTCGCCCAAGGGACAGATCAGGGCTGGGGCGTTGCGTAGACGAGCCGCTTGGCGACCGCAATTGCGCCTCTGCGGTGCACCGGCCATGTGCGAGCGCAGGCTGCCAACTTGCAGGTAGTCATCTACCCCTCCCTACTTTTCGGCAGCTTGCTTCATGCGTCGCGCGGTTTCGATCACCACCCCGCGCAGCGATTGCACCGTGGGGTGTGCTTCCACTTCCTTGAGCGAAAAGAAGCTCACTGGCGGCAAGCTCCAGTTCAGCCGGTAGGGAAGCGCCGCCCATTGCGATGCACGCTCCATCTCGACCATCACGTCGCGCGCGAAGATGGTGACGGCATTGGGTTCGTGACGCAGAACCATCTCGATGCTGCGCAGTGAGGTGGTCTCCAGGATCGGCATGGGCGGCTGGACGCCGGCGCCAACGAAGATGGCGTTGTACGTCCTGCGCATGGGCGTGTTGGGCGGGGGCAAGATCCAGTCGAGTTGCGCGAGGCGGGCCCAATCCAGCGGCCCGCGCGAGAGACGTTTGATGTTCTTGGCGCCGACCACCAGGCAGGGTTCCTGCTCGTAGATGGCCTGCTGCACCAGGCCGCTGGCCTCGCCGTCGTACGAGCGACCGATCGCACAGTCGATCTCGCGTGCCAGCAGGCTCGCAACCAGCTCATCCGTGGTCCCCTCGCGGGCCATCACCGAGATGCGCGGTGTTCGGTCGAGCAGATGTGTCAGCGCGGCCGCCATCAGCTGCTGCGGCACCTGCTGGGTCAGGCCCAGTCGAAGTCGACCACTGCGGCCCGCTTCCAGCGAGGTGAGCACGCGGGTGGTCGCCTCCAGTTCGGCCAGCCAGCGGCGCGCGCAATGCAGCGCGGCCTCGCCCGCGGGGGTCGGCACGAGACCACGGCTCGTGCGGTCGAATAGCTGGCTGCCGAAGATGTCCTCGACCTCGTGCAGCGCCTTGGTGATCGCCGGTTGGCTCAGCTGCATCTCGGCCGCTACCCGCACAAGCGAGCGGTGCCGATCGACGGCTTGCAGCAGGGACAGTTGCCGCAGCTTCAGCCGGGAAAGCAGCGCGTGCTGGAGCGCGGCGGCGGGGTCCTGGACAGTCGGCAAGGCCTTAACTCCATGGTTATAGGTGTATGAGAAATTATTTCATTTTTGTGAATTCACGGTCCTAGACTTTTCCCCATGGACCCGATCGACGCACCGCCCGCCACCGCCATCACGGCCAGTTTCCTGGACGATCTCGCCGAGGCACGCAGTGCCGATGAGGCGCTGCGGCGCATCGACTTGCAGCGCCTGCAGATTGCCCGCGGCGGCATCTTCAGCATCCAGCAAAACGTGACGACCGCGCGCGACCCGGCCGGCGAAGTCCGACTGCGCCGCTTCTATTCGTCCGAAGGCGGCACCTTTCCGGTCAACGGTGCGAAGCGCAAGACGCTGACGCCATGGACCGAATGCCTCTTCGTGCGCAGCCGCGTATTCGTCGGCGAAGGCGAACATGTGCTCGCACAGACCTTCGATGATTTCGATCAGATGCGCGCCTACCGGCTGCGCAGCGTGGTCAACGTGCCCCTGATGCTAGGCCCGCTGTGCTACGCCACCTTCAACGTCTTCGGCACGCGCGTCCGCTGGACGCCGGAGGAAATTCTGAACATCCGGCTGCTGGCGCTCACCGCCTCGCGCTGGGTGCCGCCCGCGCCTGGGCTGG
Organism: Pseudomonadota bacterium; assembly: GCA_018241905.1. Classification (GTDB taxonomy): domain Bacteria; phylum Pseudomonadota; class Gammaproteobacteria; order Burkholderiales; family Burkholderiaceae_C; genus Variovorax. The sequence goes on along the minus strand of JAFECZ010000182.1, from coordinate 5,352 downwards.
CCTACAGCTTTGCTGGGAACGGCGATGTGTTGTCCTTCCAGGACGATGCCGATGCGCCATTCCAAGGCCGTGCGTCGCAACGCCTCGCCTGAACCTAGAAGGGGAATGCCATGTCCGTGACCGCCCTGCATCATTTCACGCTCCGCTGCACGCCCGACGAGCTACCGCCGCTGCTGGATTTCTATACCCGCGTGATGCGCCTGACGGTCGGCGCGCGGCCCGAGATTCCGGCACCGGGCGCATGGCTCTATGCGGACGGCCAGCCGATCGTGCATCTCTACGCACACCTTTCGACCCCCGACCAGGTCGTGAACCCGGGCACCGGCCACCTTGACCACATCTCTTTTCGCTCGCACGGCCTCGTCGAGATGCGCGAGCACCTGCGCGCACTCGATGTGTCGTTTTCCGAGGCGCCGATCCCCGGCTGGTCGATCCACCAGATCTTTCTCCACGATCCGCGCGGCCTCAAGATCGAGATGACCTTCTGGCTGGACCAGGAAGAAGTCGAAGGGAGCGCCACGTGACCCGGTTCGTCCAGGCCGGCGATGCGCGCATTGCCTTCGACCGCGAGGGCGAAGGTCCAGCCGTGCTGCTGATGCATGGCGCGGAAGCCTCGCGGCAGATGTTCGCGGCGTTGGTGCCGCATCTCGCCAAGCACTTCACCGTGATCACCTACGACCAGCGGGACTGCGGCGAGACGGAGGGCCCGGACCGCGCGTCCACGCTCGCAGATCTTGCGACGGATGCGCAGCAGCTCGTCAAGGCGCTGGGACTGCGGCGCGTGCACGTGTTCGGCTCCAGCTTCGGCGGCCGGGTGGCGCAGGCGCTGGCCCTCTTGCACCCGCGTACCGTCGACCACCTGGTGCTGGCCAGCACGTGGCCGCTGCCGCGGCCGTACGAGGAGCTGTGCCCCGACGCGCGACGGCTTGCCGAACTGCGCGGCGGCCTGCCTGGCACGGCCGAAGAACTGGCGACCTGGTTCTTCCCGGAAGTCTTTCTCAAGACGCGGCCGGAACTGCGCCGCATCTTCGCCCATGCCCGGCCCGAATCACCGCGTTCCACCCGCCGCGCCGCCACAGTCGCGACGGCGCTGGAGATGGGCGTGGCCGACATCGTAGCGCCCACGCTGGTGCTGGCGGGCGAGCTCGACCGCGTGGTGCCGCCAGCGGTGACGCTGGCGATGGCAGCACGCATCCGCGGCGCCGACGCGGCGCTGCTGCCGGCCATCGGGCACGTGACCGCGCTTCAGGCGCCAGAGGTCCTGGCGTACCACCTCGTCCGCTTCCTGAACCCCGAAGGAGCCAAGCCATGAGCAAGAACCCTGAACCCGCACGCGGGCGGTCCGACTACATCCGCATCGAAGGCCTCTCGAAGCACTTCGGCGCCGGCGGTGACGGCGTGCTCGCCCTCCAGGGCATCGACTGCAGCATCGAACAGGGCAGCTTCGTGACCATTGTTGGCCCGAGCGGCTGCGGCAAGAGCACCCTGCTGCGCATCCTTGCGGGACTGCTCGACTACAACATTGGCCGCGTCGTGCTCGACGGGCAGCCGATCCGTGGCACACGGCGCGACGTGGGCGTGGTGTTCCAAAGTTCCATTTTGCTGCCCTGGCGCACCATCCTCGAGAACGTAATGCTGCCAGCCGAGGTGCTGGGCATCCCGATGAAGCAGGCGCGCGAGCGCGCGATGCAGCTGCTTCACATGGTGCGGCTCGACGGCTTCGAGCACAAGCTACCCCGGCAGTTGAGCGGGGGCATGCAGCAGCGCGCCTCGATCGCGCGCGCCTTGCTGCACGACCCCAAGATCTTGCTGATGGATGAGCCCTTTGGCGCCCTGGACGCCATGACGCGTGAACGCATGAACCTGGAGCTGCAGCGCATCTGGATGGAAAGCGGCAAGACGGTGGTGCTCATCACCCACTCGATTCCCGAGGCGGTGTTCCTCGGCGACCGGGTGTTCGTCATGTCACCGCGCCCCGGCACGCTCGAGCGCGTGCTGCCCATCGAGCTGCCGCGCCCACGGACCATGGATGTGATGGCCCACCCTGACTTTGCAGCCACTTCCGCATCCATCCGCGAGCGTTTCTCGCACGCCGCCTCGTTCGACTGAAAGTGCCCATATGACTACCGCGATGCTCACCACCAACGATCCCGCTGCGAACCCCGGGAATGCCGCCACCGGCGCCCGGAAGGCGCCGCCGCGGCGCCGTGCGAACCTGCTTGCCTCAACGCGGGTGCAATCGTTGCTGCTACTCACCGCGCTGCTCAGCTCTTGGGAGGCGGCGGTGCGACTGTTCAAGGTGCCCAGACACCTCGTGCCGCCGGTGAGCGACATCGCGGTCGCCCTCTGGCGGGGCCTGGCGACCGGCCCCCTCGCCAAGGACGGCTTCTGGTACCACGGCGGTGTGACAGTGGCCGAGATCCTGCTGGGCTTCGTGATCGGTAGCGGCGTGGGCCTGGCGATCGGCATCGTGGTCTCACAGATGCCGAAGGTCGAGGCGCTGCTGGAGCCCTACGTCGCCGCTCTGCAGAGCGTGCCCAAGGTGGCGATCGCGCCGATCATTGTGGTCTGGCTGGGCTTCGGCATCGGCTCCAAGGTGATGATCATCTGCCTGCTCACCTTCTTTCCGGTGCTGGTCACCAGCATCGCGGGCTTCAAGGCGGTGGACCCGGACCGCATCGACCTGCTGCACTCGCTCTCGGCTACGCCCTGGCAGATTTTTCGCAAGGCCAAGTTCCCGAGTGCCCTGCCCTACATCTTCGCGGGCCTGAATATGGCCGCAGCCTTCAGCGTGGTGGGCGCAGTGGTCGGCGAGTTTGTCGGTGCGCAGGCTGGACTCGGGGTGCTGATCCTACAGATGGAGGCCCAGGCCGACACGGGTGGCAGCTTCGCGGTGTGCGTCGTGTTGTCGGTGATCGGCATCGTGCTCACCGGGCTTCTGCGCCGCATCCAGTGCCGCGTGCTGCATTGGATGCCGGCAGACACATCGCAGCGGACGGTCAACGTCTGACGCTTTTCCGTTCCAGCAATTTCTTCCCGAAGGAGTGAACCATGTTGACGCGACGTGATTTCGGCCTGGGCCTGGGGGCCCTGGGCATGATGGCTGGGCTGCCGGCTTTGGCGCAGAACGTTCGGGTGATGCGGGTGGCGAACACCGTGGCGGTGAACGATCCGCAGCAGTGCTTCTGCACGGCCGGCCAGCATCCCAAGCTCAACTTCTACAAACCCAACGGTGTGGATGTGGAGTACGTCAACATGTCCAGCATCACGCAGGCGCTGCAAAGCCTGCGCGGTGGGCATGTGGAGTTCGGCCCCGCCGTGCCCGGCGTGTTGTTGCCGGCCATGGCCAAGGATCCCGGTCTCGATCTGGTGGTGGTCTACAAGTGGCTGCCGCGCAACGCCAACGTGATCGTGGTGAAGCCCGGCAGCCCGATTAAGACGGCCGCCGATCTCGCGGGCAAGCGCATCGGCGTTCGCAGCCAAGGCGACACCGGCATCGTCATCACCAAGACCATGCTGGCCGAGCTAGGGCTGAAGGATGACAAGTGTGAATACATCGCTATCGGCGATGGTGCTCCGGCGGGCGCGGCGATCGACAACGACCGGGTGGATGCGATGGTGGCATTCGATACTGCCACTGCTCGCATCGAGCTGGTCGGAACCAAGCTTCGCTACGTGCCGCTCACCCCGAAGTTCGCCCAGTTGGGGTCGGGCTGGATGTGCGTGCCGCGCAAGCTACTCAAGGAAGACCGCAAGTCGCTGGTGGCGCTGTTCCAGGGCATCGCCAAGTCCACGATCTTCTCGAATGCCAACCTGGACACCGCGATTGACCTGCACTGGGCGGTGTACCCGGAAAGCCGCCCCAAGGGCCGCAGTGAGGACGAGGCGCGCAAGGAACTGGCCTTCATCCTGAAGGACCGCAAGAACAGCTGGATGCGCCGACCGGACGATCCGGACCAACGCATGGGTGCGTCGTCCCTTGCCGAATGGAAGGCCAACATCGAGATGACCGCCGAGAGCACCAAGAACCCGAAGCTGGCTGAAGAGCTGGGCGACCCAAACCGCCTCTTCACCAACGAGCTCATCGACGAGATCAATGCCTTTGACAAGCAGGCGATCGTGCAGCTGGCCAAGGAACTCAAGGTGTAGTTCGGCGGGCGACCGGTATCGCACGAAGACTCATCCAGATTCAGGAGCAACGCCATGGACGTCCTCATCTCCGGAGCTAGCATGGCCGGCCTCTCGGCTGCCTACTGGTTCGCCCATTTCGGTCACCAGGTGACGGTCATCGAACGCTCGGATGGGCTGCGACCCGGCGGTGCACCGATTGACGTACGTGGCCGCGCCATCGGCACCGCGCAACGCATGGGCATCCTGGCGCACATCGATGCGCAGAAGGTCCGGATCCTCGAGCCGGCGCCCGTCTTGGACAGCACGGGCGCGCAAGTGGCGACGCTTGATCTGCGTTGGTTCGCCAACGAGACCGACGAGGACACCGAGATTACGCGGGACCGGCTCAACCAGATCCTGCTCGCCGCCATTCCCAAAGGTGTCGAGTTCCGCTTCATGACTTCCATCGCCTTGATCGCCGATGGTGCCGCGGGTGTGGACGTCGCCTTCACGGACGCATCGACCGGCCACTATGACCTGGTGGTGGGGGCGGACGGCCTGCACTCCAATGTCCGAAAGCTGGCCTTCGGTCCAGAGAAAGACTACGTCCGCCACTTCGGGCACTACGTTGCGCTGGTCGACCTCCCCAACGGCCGCGAATGGCAGCGCGGCATGCTCAACGTCCCAGGTCTGACGATTGCCGTGCGCGACGCCGGTGATGGACCGCAGGGCATGATGCTCGTCGCCAGCGGTGAGGTGGACTACGACTACCGCGACCTGAACGCCCAGCGCAGGATGATCGGCGACTTCCTCTCCCGCGTCGATGCTTGGCAGGTGCCTGCATTGCGGGCGGCCTTTACCGACCCGGCCGCCAAGGGCTTCTATTTCGATTCGGTGAGTCAGACCCACATGCCCCGATGGACCCGTGGCAATGTGGCAGTCATCGGCGATGCAGGTCACTGCGCCGCCCTGCTGTCAGGCATGGGGACCACTTTGGCGATGGTCGCCGCGGAAACCCTCGCGACGACCTGGACCGAGTACGGTGGGAACATGCAAGCAGCATCACCCACCTACCACGAGCGGCTGCGTCCCTACGTCGACCAATGCCAGGCATTCGCCCATGAAGGGGCGCCGATCATGGTGCCGCCGACTCAGGAGGCGCTTGACGCGCGCAACGCAACATTCCGTGCCTATGCCGCCAAATTCGCCGGATGAACAATGAGGCTTGGCACCAGGGGTAGC
>JAFECZ010000181.1 GCA_018241905.1 Pseudomonadota bacterium | reverse complement strand
GCGTGATGATGGGCCGCACTTCCACGCCCGGAGAGTCCATGTCCACCAGCAGGAAGCTGATGCCCGACTGCGCCTTGGCTTCCTTGTTGGTGCGCACCAGGCAGAAGATCATGTTGGCGTGGTGGCCCAGCGTGGTCCAGGTCTTCTGGCCGTTGACGACGTAGTGGTCGCCATCGAGCACGGCCGTGGTCTTGACCGACGCCAGGTCCGAGCCCGAGCCCGGCTCCGAATAGCCCTGGCACCACCAGTCCTGGCCATCGAGGATGCGCGGCAGCCAATACTGCTTCTGCGCCTCGTTGCCGTACTTGATGAGCACCGGCCCCAGCATGTTCACGCCGAAGGGCACGATGCGCGGCGCACCGGCCAGCGCGCACTCGTTCTCGAAGATGAACTTCTGCACCGCGCCCCAGCCAGGGCCGCCATACTGCTTGGGCCAGTGATTGGCCAGCCAGCCGCGTTCATTGAGAATGGCGTGCCACTCGATCATGTCGGCGCGCGTCAGGCGCAGGCCGTTCCTGACCTTGTTCGACAGTCGCTCGGGCAGCTTGTCCTTCAGGAACTGAAGCACCTCGCTGCGAAAGGCCTGCTCTTCGGGGGTGAACTGAAGATCCATTGCGGGCTCCCTGGTGCTGGGTCAGAAGATTTCGAACAGGCCCGCCGCGCCCATGCCGCCGGCGATGCACATGGTCACCACGCCCCACTTCACCTTCTGGCCCGCGGCCTTGCGGCGGCGGCCCTCCAGCAGGATGTGGCCGGCCAGGCGAGCGCCCGTCATGCCGAAGGGGTGGCCGATGGAGATGGCGCCGCCGTTCACGTTCAGGCGCTCATCCGGGATGCCCAGCTTCTGCTGGCAGTAGATGGACTGCGAGGCAAAGGCCTCGTTCAGCTCCCACAGATCGATGTCCTGCACCTTCAGGCCGAAGCGCTGCAGCAGCTTGGGCACGGCGAACACCGGGCCGATGCCCATCTCGTCGGGCTCGCAGCCGCCCACGGCCAGGCCGCGGAAGGCACCCAGCGGTTGCAGGCCCAGGCGCTCGGCCTCGGCGGCCTCCATTAGCACGCAAGCGCTGGCGCCGTCGGACAGCTGCGAGGCATTGCCTGCCGTGATGAACTTGTCCGCGCCCTTCACCGGCGCCAGCTTGGCCAGCGACTCGTAGGTGGTGCCGGGGCGGTTGCAGGTGTCGTGGTCCACGGTGACCTGCTTCTTGCTGACTTCGCCCGTTTCCTTGTTGGCCACCGCCATGGTGGTGGTGATGGAAACGATCTCTTCCTTGTAGCGGCCGGCTTCCTGCGCGTCGGCCGTCTTGCGCTGGCTTTCCACCGAGAAGCGGTCCTGCGCCTCGCGGCTGATGCCGTAGCGCTGCGCCACGATGTCGGCGGTGTCGATCATTTCCATGTAGAGCGCAGGCTTGTGCTCCACGATCCACGGGTCCATGCCCGAGTTGCCGTCTTCACGCGTGCGGATGCCCGAGATGCTTTCCAGGCCGCCCGCGATCATGGCCGGCGCGCCGTCGACCACGATGCGGCCGGCGGCAATGGCGATGGCCTGCAGGCCCGATGCGCAGAAGCGGTTGACGGTGGTGCCCGCGATGGACAGCGGCAGCTGCGAGCGGATGATGGCCTGGCGCGCGATGTTGCGGCCGGTGGTGCCCTCGGGGTAGCCGCAGCCCAGCACGGCGTCCTCGATCAGCGCGGGGTCCAGCCCCGAGCGCTCGACGGCGGCGCGCACCGCGAAGCTGGCCAGCGTGGGGCCGGGGGTGATGTTGAGCTCGCCGCGGTGCGACTTGGTCAGCGGGGTGCGGGCGGTGGAGACGATGACGGCCTGGCGCATGGTGGGACTCCTCGATGAAAGAAGAAAGTTCAGGATTCGGGTTGAGCACCGCCCTCCCCTGGCAACGGGGATGCGGTGGCGGGTTGGATGGAGATCAGCCCTGCGGCTGGTTGAGGCTGGCGAAATTCTTGCCCTCGGCCACCAGCTTCTCCAGCAGCGGCGCGGGCTTCCAGAACAGCGGGTCTTCCTTGGCGAAGGCGCGGATGTCTTCCAGGATCTTCGGCAGGCCCACCGTGTCGGCGTACTTCATCGGGCCGCCGCGGTGGCGCGGAAAACCGTAGCCGTAGAGGAAGGTCACGTCCACGTCCAGCGGACGCAGCGCAATGCCCTCGGCCACCACCTTGGCGCCTTCGTTGACCATGGACGCCATGTAGCGGCGCATGATCTCCTCGGCCGTGAACTTGCGCGGCACGACGCCCTTCTTCCGGCGCTCGGCATCGACGATGGCCAGCACTTCCGGGTCGCTCTGGCCCGTGCGGGCGCCTTGCGGATACAGGTAGAAGCCGCGGCCGGTCTTCTGGCCGAACCAGCCGAGTTCGCACACGCGGTCGGCCACTTCCACATAACGGGCCTGGGGGTCGCGCGTGGCTGCGCGGCGCTTGCGCGTGGCCCATCCGATGTCGCCGCCGGCCAGGTCGGTCACCTGGTAGGGGCCCATGGGGTAGCCGAAGCCGCGCACCGCCTCGTCGATCTCATACGGGCTGGCGCCGTCTTCCATGACGTAGTCGGCCGCCTGCTTGTACACCGCCAGGATGCGGTTGCCGATGAAGCCGTCGCACACGCCCGCGCGCACCGGCACCTTCTTCATGCGCTTGGCCAGGGCAAAGGCGGTGGACACCACGTCGGCGCTCACCTTGGCGGGCACCACGATCTCCAGCAGCTTCATGATGTTGGCCGGGCTGAAGAAGTGCAGGCCCACCACGTCCTGCGGGCGCGAGGTGCTTGCCGCAATGGCGTCGATGTCGAGGTACGAGGTGTTGGTGGCCAGCACGGCGCCGGCCTTGCACACGCGGTCCAACTCCTTGAAGACGGCCTTCTTCACTTCCAGGTCTTCGAACACGGCCTCGATGACGAGGTCCACGTCCTTGAATGCGGCGTAGTCCGTGCTGCCGGTGTAGCGAGCCATCACGGCAGCCTTGGCCTCGGCCGTCATGCGGCCCTTGGCGATGAGGCCGTCGTACACCTTCTCCACATTGGCGCGGCCACGGTCGATGGAGGCCTGGTCGCGCTCCACCATCACCACCGGAAAGCCCGCGTCCAGGGCCGACACGGCAATGCCCGCGCCCATGGTGCCGCCGCCGACGATGCCCACGCTGTCCAGGGCGCGCGGCTGCGCGGCCTTGGCTTCAGGAATCTTCACCACTTCGCGCTCGGCGAAGAAGGCGTGAATGAGGCCGGCGCGCTGCGGGCTCTCGATGCAGGCGAGGAAGGCCTCGCGCTCGAGCTTCACGGCTTCCTCGAACGGCTTGTCCAGCGCGTTCTGCACGGCTTCGACGATCTTCAGGGGCGAGAACAGGCCGCGCGATTTCTTCGCGGTGTCGGCCTTGGCGGCGTCGATGGCGGCTTGCGCGGCGGTGCGGTCGGCCAGGCCTTGCGCGTCGCGGGTGCGGCGCACGCCAGCGCCTTGCGCCAGCAGTTCGTTGGCATAGGCAAGGCCCGCGGCCGCGGCGTCATCGCCTTCGGCAATGCGGTCGACCAGGCCCAGCGACAGCGCTTCCTTGGCCTTGGCGTGGCGGCCGGTGAGCATCAGGTCCAGCGCAGCCTGCGCGCCCGTCAGTCGCGGCGAGCGCACCGTGCCGCCGGCGCCGGGCATCAGGCCCAGCTGCACTTCGGGCAGGCCCAGCTTGGCGTCGCCCAGGGTCACGCGGTAGTGCGCGGCCAGCGCAATCTCCAGCCCGCCGCCCAGCGTGGCGCCGCGCAGGGCGGCGATGACCGGCTTGCTGCAGTCCTCGATGCGGTTGCACACCTCGGGCAGCGAAGGCGGCTGCGGCGCCTGGCCGAATTCGCGGATGTCGGCACCGGCCACGAAGTTGGCGCCCTCGCCCACGATCACGATGGCCTTGGCGGCGGCATCGGCGTCGGCGGCTTCGATGGCAGCCTTCAGTTCGCGCCGCACGGCAGACGAGATCGCGTTGACGGGCGGGTTGTCGATGGTGATGCGCAGCACGCTGCCCACGAGGGCGGTGTGCACGACGGAAGTCGTGGTCGTCATGAGGGCTGTGTCTCCTGGGGTGGCCGGCCCCGCGCGGGGCCTCGGCCCGATTCTCATTCGAGCCTTCTGGATAGACAATTGGCAGGCAGGTTGACAGACTGTCAACCCAGAATTGACAAAGCAACCGGGCCGTACCGTTTCATGGACCTCAATTCCCTCGCCCTGCTCGTCGAGATCGTCGACGCGGGCAACCTCAGCGAAGCAGCGCGGCGCCTGCACATGAGCCGCGCCAACGTGAGCCACCGGCTCGGCCAGTTCGAGCGAAGCCTGGGGCAGGAGCTGCTGCGGCGCACCACGCGGCGCATCGAGCCCACCGAGATCGGCCTGCGCCTGTACGAGCATGGCCTGGCCATCCGCAACGAGCTGCTGGCCGCACAGGAATCGGTCTCGTCGCTGGGCCACAGCCTGCAGGGGCGCGTGCGCTTGTCGGTGCCCTCGGGCTACGGGCAGCTGGTGATGTCCGAATGGCTGATCGCCTTCAAGCGCAGCCACCCCGGCATCGTGCTGGACGTGATGTTCGAGAACCGCGTCGAAGACCTGATGCGCGAGGAAGTGGACATCGCGGTGCGCGTGATGTCCGAGCCGCCGCAGAACCTGGTGGCGCGCGACATGGGCCCGGTGCACTACGTGGCCTGCGCCAGCAGCGCATGGGTGCGCGAGCACGGCCTGCCGGCGCAGCTGCAGGACCTGAAGCACGCACCGCTGATCACCTCGGCCGTGCACGGGCGCCAGCTGCGCGTGTCGGCCTACCTGGGCAAGGAGCGGCACGAGGTGCTGCTGGAGCCCACCATCATCTCGGAGAACTTTCTCTTCCTGCGCCAGTCGGTGCTGGCCAGCCTGGGCGTGGGCATCGTGCCCGACTATGTGTTCGACCGGGAGCTGCGCGAGGGCGAAGTGGTGGCGGCACTGACCGAGTGGCGCCTGTCGATCTTCGGCACCCACATGTACATGCTCTACATGCCGGGGCGGCATCGCACCAAGGCGATCACGACCTTCATCGACTTCATGCTGGAAAAAGCCAGGCAGGCGGGGCGCCGCGAGCAGCGCTAGCCGCTCGCGGCACGCGGCAACTCAGTCCTCGGCCAGGGCGCCGAAACCCTCGTGCAGGTGGTCCACCAGCGCCCGCACCGCCGGCAGCAGGCCGCGGCGCGAGGGGAATACCGCGTGCACCACCTCCCGGCGCGGCGCCCAGTCCGGCAGCAGCGGCACCAGCAGGCCGCTACTCACTTCTTCGGCCACCATCATGGTGGGCAGCTGCACCACTCCGACACCGGCGACGGCCGCGGTACGCAGCGCACTCATGCTGCGGGTCACGAGCCTGGGGCGGTGCGTCACCACCGCCTGGGCGCCGCCCGGGCCCTGCAGGCGCCAGACGTGTTCGTTCTGCGGCACGCCCAGGTCCAGGCTGGGCCAGGGCGCCAGGTCTGCCGGCACCTGGGGCGCCTCGCGCGCGGCCAGCAGCGAGGGGGCGGCCAGCAGGCATTGCCCGCGGTCGGCCAGCACGCGCAGCACCAGGTCGCTGTCTTCCAGCGGCGGCGGCCGCACGCGGATGGCCAGGTCCAGCCCTTCGCCCACCACGTCGACGCGGCGGTTGGTGTCTTCCAGGTGCACCTCCACGCGCGGGTACCTGGCCATGAAGCCGGCCAGCATGGGGCCGACCAGCGTTTCGAGCAGCGCCACCGGGCAGCTCATGCGCACGACGCCGCAAGGTTCGGACTGGGTGAGGGCCACCGCCTCTTCCGCCGCATTGGCTTCCACCAGCATCGCGCGGCAATGCGCGTAGTAGGTCTGGCCGACCTCCGTCACGGCAAAGCGGCGGCTGGAGCGCTGGATGAGGCGCACGCCCAGGCGTTCTTCCAGCAGCGACACGCGCCGCGACAGGCGCGACTTGGGGATGCCCAGCGCCCGGCCGGCCGGCGCAAAGCCGCCGTGCTCGACCACCTGGGCATAGAAGAAAAGGTCGTTGAGGTCTTTCATCGTCCTATTGGTGCAACGCTGCGAGCGGATTTTGCCGTCTTTCGCTTCCAGCGTTGCGCCCACATTCTTTCTCCCATGGCTGCAACCGTTGCGGCCCCCACCTCACCTCAATCAGTAGGAGATCGACATGAAGAACGTCCTGGGCATCTACAGCGCGCCTCGCCCGCACTGGGTGGGCGACGGTTTTCCTGTGCGCTCGCTGTTCGGCTACGACGGGCTGGGCCGGCACCTGAGCCCCTTCCTGCTGCTGGACCACGCAGCACCCGCAACCTTCGAGCCCAGCACCCATCGGCGCGGCGTGGGCGTGCATCCGCACCGCGGCTTCGAGACCGTGACCATCGTCTACCACGGCGAGGTGGACCACCGCGACTCGACCGGCGCCGGCGGCCACATCGGCCCGGGCGACGTGCAGTGGATGACGGCGGGCGGCGGCATCTTGCACGAGGAGTTCCATTCCGAGGCCTTCAGCCGCCAGGGCGGCCTGCTGGAGATGGTGCAGCTGTGGGTCAACCTGCCGGCGCGCGACAAGATGACCGCGCCCGGCTACCAGACCCTGCTGGACCAGGACATTCCGGTGGCCGAGCTGCCGCAGGACTCGGGCCGGGTGCGGGTGATTGCCGGGGAGTACGCAGGCAGGAAGGGGCCGGCGCGCACCTTCACGCCCATCGACGTGCTCGACATCCGGCTGGGCCAGGGTTCGTCCACCCGGTTCGACACGCGCGAAGGCCACACGCTGGCACTGGTGGTGCTGCGCGGCACGGTGCGCGTCAACGGCAGCAGCGAGCTGGCGCGCGAAGGGCAACTGGTGCACCTGGCGCGCGAAGGCAGCGGCGTGCAGATCGACGCGCAGACCGACGCGACGCTGCTGTGGCTCGCGGGCGAGCCGATCGACGAGCCGGTGGTGGGCTACGGGCCATTCGTGATGAACACCGAAGACGAGATCCGCCAGGCCGTGATCGACTTCAACAGCGGGCGCTTCGGCCGGATGTCGGCCGGGAACGACGCGCAGCAGAACCCGCAGCGCGCCTGAGTCCTACAGCGGCGTCCATGCCGCGCTGGTAGAACAACCCTGGGGCCGGCGCTACCATGCCGCCCCTGGGACGGCTTCGCGGGCGAAGGCAGCACCCTGCCCTCGCCCGCGAAGCCGCATCGTTGTCATGAACTGGAGAACGCACAGTGACCAGCAAGAACACGATTTGCCTCTGGTACGACGGCACCGCGCTCGATGCCGCGCAGTTCTACGCAAAGACCTTTGCGGACAGCAAGGTGGGCCGCATCACGCACGCGCCGGGCAACTACCCCGACGGCAGGGAGGGCGACATCCTCACGGTCGAATTCACCGTCATGGGCATCCCCTGCGTCGGCCTGAACGGCGGCCCGCAGTTCAAGCACAGCGAGGCCTTCTCGTTCCAGGTCGCCACCGAGGACCAGGCCGAGACCGACCGCCTGTGGAACGCGATCATCGACAACGGCGGCCAGGCCAGCCAATGCGGCTGGTGCAAGGACAGGTGGGGCCTGTCGTGGCAGATCTCGCCGCGCGTGCTCACCGAGGCGGTCTTCGGCACCGACCGGGCCGCGGCCAAGCGCGCCTTCGAGGCGATGATGGGCATGACCAGGATCGACATCGCGGTCATCGAGCGGGCGATCAAGGGCTGAGCCCGCGCGCCGCCAACATCGTCACCATCAGAACCCGTCGCGCCAGCCGCTGCGGATCGCTTCGACAAAGCGCTTGAGCTTGGGCGGGTACAGCCTCGCGTAGGGATAGATCAGGTAGCACGGCAGCGGCGAGGCGTGCCACTCGGGCACGAGCTGAACCAGGCGCTTGGCGGCCAGGTCCTCGGTCAATAGCCAGGTCGAGCCCACGCAGGCGCCCAGCCCCATGAGCGCCGCGGTGCGCAGCGCGTACAGGCTGTCGGTGGAGATGCGCGGCGTCATCGGGATTCGGCACTCCTCGCCGTCGCGCGTTCGCGTCAGGGTCAGCTCGGTGCGGTAGTAGGTCCGCATGGCCAGCCACGGCAGGCTGGCCAGTTCGGCCGCATGGCGCGGCGGGCGCTTGCCTTCGGGCAGCACCGACGGCGCCGCCACCACGATGCGCGGCACCTCGGCCAGCTTGATGGCGACGATGCCGGGGTCGTCCACCTCGCCCACGTGAATGGCGCAGTCCACCCCGTCGCCGATGAAGTCGGGGCGGCGGTCGTTGAGCAGCCAGTCGACGTTCACCCGCGGATGCTGGTGCAGGTAGGCCGCCAGCGGCTTCACCAGCAGTTCCTGGCCGAAGGCATGCGGAACCATGACGCGCAGCGTGCCCTCGGGCTCGCCGTCTCCGCGCAGTTCCGATTCGAACGCATCCCAGTCCAGCACCAGCTCCTTGGCGCGCGCAAAGCAGCGCTCGCCGTCCTCGGTGAGCTTGAGCGCATGGGTGGACCGCCGAATCAGCCGCACCCCCAACTGCTTTTCCAGCGCCTGCAGCCGGCGGCTCACCGTGGGCTGCGTGGTGTGCAGCAGCGTGGCAGCGGCCGACAGGCTGCCCGCCTCGACGATCTGCACGAAGGTGTTCATCAGCTCGATGCGGTCGGAAGGGGGTACGGACGAGGCCGACGGGCGCGCGATTCTCATATTGCGAATTTCACCATGCTTTATGCATCCATCGTATAGCTGTAGTTCGACCCGTGCCACTACCAGCTCTAGCGTTGATCCGTCAAACTCGCGGCCAGTCTTAGAATTACAGGGTTAACGCTATGTCTTCCATTCAACTAACGCATGACAGGTTGGTGACCGGCACCGCCGCCGCAGCCGAGCGGGGGCGGCTGCCGGGGTCGCTGGTGCTGCTGCTGGCCGCCAGCGCCGGCCTGTCGGTCGCTTCGCTCTACTACAGCCAGCCGATGCTGGGCGTGCTGGGCGGCGAAATCGGCGCCTCGGCCGGCACGGTGGGCCTGGTGCCCACGCTCACCCAGTTGGGCTATGCGCTGGGCATCCTGCTGCTGGCGCCGCTGGGCGACCGCTTCGACCGCCGTCGCATCATCCTGATCAAGGCCGCCGTGCTGTGCGCCGCGCTGCTGGCGGCGGGCACGGCGCCGGGCATCGGCCTTCTCCTGGTGGCCAGCCTGGTGATCGGCCTGGCCGGCACCATGGCGCAGGACATCGTTCCGGCCGCGGCCACGCTGGCCCCCGACGCCCACCGCGGCAAGGTCGTGGGCACGGTGATGACCGGGCTGCTGCTGGGCATTCTCCTGTCGCGCGTGCTCAGCGGCTTCGTGGCCGAGCACTATGGCTGGCGCGCGATGTTCATGCTGGCGGCGGGCAGCCTGGCGCTGACCGGCTTGGCGGCATGGCGCGGGCTTCCGAGCTTTCGGCCCAGCACGCAGATGCGCTACGGCGCGCTGCTCGCATCGATGAGCGCCTTGTGGCGCCAGCACGGCGCGCTGCGCCGCGCCACCCTGGCGCAGGGGCTGCTGGCCATCGGCTTCAGCGCGTTCTGGTCCACCCT
>JAFECZ010000180.1 GCA_018241905.1 Pseudomonadota bacterium | reverse complement strand
GCTTCGTCGAGCGTGCGCAGGGGGACGCGCCAGCTTGCGACGGCAATCACCATGCGGCAGCTTCCATCTTCCTTCCAAAACGAGCCAGTGGGAACCACCGGCTCCACGGACGGTTGGACGGATACCGCCAGCGTCACGAACATCGACCAGGAGTAGTGTCAGCGCACAGCGCCGTCCCGCTCCAACCGGTACGGGCTGCCTGCCCATCACAGGTGACTTACAAGCGCTTCGTGCCATTGGCACCTGCGTTTGGTCAAGTACTCCCCCCATTCGCAGCACGCAAAGGGGCTGCGGCACCCCCGCCGATTGACGCCCACTGCGGCCGCTAGGTGCGCACTAGCCTGCACGCAGCGATACCAACCGAGCAGCAGCAATAGCGCCCATCGGCTACACCTCCAGAGATTCACAGCGAATATGGGGGTGGCTTGTGGTCGCCACAGCGTTACAACCCCCGGCTGCGTCGCGACAGCCGCGACATTCCCAATTCACAACTGTCACTTTTCGACGCCTAATTTCGGCGCATGACTTGTACAGCGGGGCGACGCCGGATTCTTCAGCCCCTTGGCCGGCGCCAAGGGGCGAGAACGCCTCGTCGACGCCGACTATGGCCCAGGCATTGCTAGACAGTATTCAGTCCATGAGTACGGACCCCAGATGAGCACCTCACATAACCGAGCTCTTGCGCTCCCGCGCGTCGCTCCAATCCAACATTGATCGGTCAGTACTGCCATGGAGATGGAACTCAAACTTGTCGAAGCCTTCACGGTCATCATGCGCGCGGGCAGCTTGACCAAGGCGGAGTCGCAATCTGGAATGTCAAAGGCGACCTTGAGCCGATTGCTGCGCAAGCTCGAAGAGGACCTTGGCGTCCAACTACTCTCGCGTTCATCACGGAAGGTCACCCCTACTGACGCGGGCCGCGCCCTTCACGCTCATTGCGAGGCGCTCCTGTCGGACAT
Organism: Pseudomonadota bacterium; assembly: GCA_018241905.1. Lineage (GTDB taxonomy): Bacteria > Pseudomonadota > Gammaproteobacteria > Burkholderiales > Burkholderiaceae_C > Variovorax. The sequence goes on along the minus strand of JAFECZ010000180.1, from coordinate 8,567 downwards.
GTCAGGACGGTGGGAAACTGCGCGAAACGAGATTCAGGAGATAGGCTCGGGAACCAGAGGACGCTTGCGGATTCTTTCGGACAACCACTTTTCGACAACATTCGTGTGCCACGTCGCGGGCCTGTTCCTGCGCAGGCATCCAACTATCCGTTGCGAACTCGATGCCGCCGGCCGGGAGGATTCACCCCGAATCGAAGATGTCGACTGCTATGTCTGTGCCGAAGCACCCGACCTGCCTGATATTGTCGCAAAGCTCGTCGGACGCCTCACGTACGGCCTGTATGCCGGTCCTGCGTACCTGCGTGAGTACGGCGTTCCCAAAACTCCTAAGGACCTTGCTGAACATACCGCTGTCGCGCTTCGAAAACAAGCACCTGTTGTGCTTCATTCCGACAAGACGTCTCATCCGCTAATTTCGCGAGAGGTCGTGGCTACAAACGACTACTGGGTCATGAAGACATTTTGTGTCGACGGTATGGGAATCGCACTGCTTCCAGACTTCTTTGCGCGACCCGAAGTCAAACACGGCAGCCTGATCCCGGTACTGCCCGAATGGAAACCAGAGCGCAAACGCATCTACTGCGCATATCAACGGCAACGTTATTTGGCAAAAAAGTTGCAAGCCTTTGTTGCCCTGTTGGCAGAGAGCGCTGCTGATATGGAGTCCTTCAACACCTACGTAGCGCACGGCGAAATCCGCTGACCGCTAACGTGACGGCGGCCAGGTAGGTACGCCCACCGCCAGCCATGGCACGCACTCGTCAGCCATGACCCCTGAGCTACGAGTTGCGAATCGAGCGCCGAAGGACAACCGGCTGGCCACCCATTATTCGCTTAGTCATCCACGCAGCCAGCGCCGAGTCGAGATAGTCTGCATGCCCAGGAAACCAGTCAAACAGGTGCATCCCCAAATCGTGCACCGTCTCCACGCTCATTGATCCTGCTTCCACGCCGGCACGAACCTCTCTCACCGAAGCGAGCACTGCTGCGTGTTCTTCGACATGGCAATCTCGGGCCGGGAAGGCAGTAGAGCGCATCCACTCCTCCTCCTCGCCAAAGTGCTCGACGGCGTGTGTTTCGAACGCCTCCAGCGCCATCGCCGCAGTTGCGCCTGAACACGTCAGTAGGTCAAAGGCCACCTGATAGAACTCCCGGTGCGTCTCGTCCATCGGCCCATATCCAAGGAGGCGGGCATCAGACCAGACAAACGAAGCAGACACGCCGGCTGAAACAGGTGCTTCAGGGTCGTGGCCTCTATGTGAATGCTCAACGTTAGTGAACATTTTGAGTCTCTCCTATGGGAAATCGCCTTCAGATGCAACTCGACTGAGCAACGTGCGGGATTCGATCTATCGAGCGGGGGAAGACGGTGGCGCGCTGACGGTGGAACGCCGCAGCTTCTCGGCCGCATCGATGGTCAGAGAGCAGCTTTCGTTCAGACCGTATGTCCGACAAGGGCATACGCCGCCCCGATAGGGAGCCCCCGAGTAGACGCTGCCCTTGCTACGGGCCTGTGCGCTACCGAGTTGCCTCCATCGGGGCGAGACAGATGAGCGGGCTGCAAACAGCAGCCCCGCGCCCTATCAATCAGGGTACACACGGTCGCTTTCAAGAACCCGACCTTTGAGCGCCTGCTTGAAGGCCTCCTTACCCTCCTTCGCCGCCGCCTCCAGCTCGCGCAACCACTTGCGATACTGCATCGAGACCTTGTCCGTAATGACAGAAACCTCATCGTCAGGAAGGTACTGGGGCCACTCGCCCTCAATGATCGGTTTGTCCTCAGCGAACACCAGGTCATTGAACGCGATGTGCGGCCAATCGGAGTCGTCGTGCTTTTCTCTCGCAAAAATGAAGTAGTTCTTTGTCTCGAAGTCGCTCACTGGGCACGACACATTGAACAGCACGCTGGTCGTGTTATCGCTGTACTTCAGAGACGACAAATTGATCGCGAAAGGCATCGAGCACACATACGAGAACTTGCCGATGATCGCGAGTTCGTTAACCTCCATGCCCTTAGGCGTATCGTAGACGAAATGGAACTGTCCATTGACGCGGTCCATCGGTACCAGCGGCGGTTGCGCAGCGTTCGGGTCGAACAAGGTCTGCGGATGCACAAAGGCGAAGTGCGAGAAGTCGGTGAAGTTCTCCCAGCGACGCTCAGCAGAGCTCTTCCAGTAGTACGGCTCCTGGATAATGATCTTGAACTTTGGGTCCTCTGCAGCGCTGAAGTACGGAATCTCGGTCGCATCGAAGGACGAATCGAGTCGCACCCAGATCAATCCGTACTTTTCCTGGCACTCGAACTTTTCGACTCGTGCCTTAGATGGGATCTGGGAGTCCGGGCATGCCGGAATGTGTGCGCACGCGCCACTCGCGGAGTATTTCCATCCATGGTACGGACACTGCAACTCGTCACCCACCACCTTGCCCGCCGACAGCTTTGCCGACCGGTGAGGACAGCGGTCACGCATTGCGACGATCTGTCCACCCATCTTCGCAACGACCAGAGGTTCGTTCAGAAGAGTGACCCCAAATGGCCCTAGTCCAGAGGGGTGAGACATCTCGAGTTCTTTCACCGAGCACACTGGATGCCAGAAATGGCGCAGGTACGCGTTGTCCTTAATCAGGCGGCTCGCGGTATAGCTTGCTTGCACAGTAATCTCCGTTTAGTAGAACGGCCTCCGTCCCAGCCGTTGCGTGCACTGGTTTGAGGGCCGTTTGGTTTGCCAACAGTCATGGCGCTGTGGTGCGATGGTTCTCAGTCGTTGCGCAAAGACGGATGCATCAACTGAGGTGAAGAACTAAGTCAAATCGACAGTCGGAATGGCGACACCTTTTGGCAGAGTGCCGCACGTGACACGCCCGATGTTTCCTTCTGGGTCGGAGAACACAAGCTGCCAGTGACCGTAGTAGGTTGGGAACGGTCCTTGGACGATGCGTCCTTTCATTTCCTCAACACGACGAACAGCGGCGTCCACTTCGTGCGGATGCTCAACAACGAAACTCAACATAGAGTTCACCGGGAACTCTTGAGTCACTTGCCGCTTTCTCCCGGACAAGCCGAGTAGGTCGTAGGCTTTCCATCCGTTGAATCCGATCTGTACCCCATCCCGGACGAGCACTCGATAGATGTCGGACGAGTACTCAGGCACATCCGTCCAGCCGCACACGCCTTGGTAGAACCGCATAATCAGTTCCACGTCGCGGCAGAAGAACGTGAATAAGGGAGCGAACTTCATTTGAGTAGTACAAGCAGTCAGGTTGAAGAAGCTACGCATCGCGAGACCAGTCTGCCGCCCATCCTTGGAAGTGCAACAGCACCGTGACCGAGCACTCTCGTGCGAAGCCACGACCAGTCCCCACGATGCGCCCCGGGGGATACCTCCGCTACCCGGCCACGAAGCCGTCGATGGGGTCATCGATGGCCTCCGCTCGCGAAACAGTCCGCGTGTGCGACTTGGTCCGCTTGGTCGAGTGGCGTTGTTCGTTACTCGGTCATGACAATAGACAAGACTCCCCGAGTCGGTAAGCCATCGCTCTGAAACGTTGCGTTTCACATCAGAAACGCGTTCAAGTCAGATCCAGAAGGTTCGGAGCGTGGCCTGTACCAGCACCGTCGCGCTACGCGTCGTCCTCAATGTCCGCCTCTTTGAATACTCGGCCTCATCGAGTTGCTCAGTGCGCTCGCGGCGAGCTGTGGCCCTCCAGTATGTTTCTGGAATTCGCTTTTGAATTTGCGCTTCACCAGGTCAGAAGGCAACCACGGGGCTCTCCCATCCCGCAGAGCACGAAGCTCAACGTTCGACTAGCGGGTCACCACACAAGCCGCAACCATCGGACTTTCTCCCATGGGGGCGCTCCTTCACCCTGGAACGAAGCTGGCACCTAGAAGCGGGGCAGGTGCTTGTGCGCACAACGCGTTTCGTGAAATTGGGGCGGCATGCTGCAGTTCCAAGTCTTCGTTCGTTGCTCAGAACACACCTAGTGTTTCTACGAGGGTCGTCCCACCTGGATCACCCACAGCGAGACCTTTGCACAGGCGTTCTCCGAATGAAGGTGCGTTCGGGAGTTCCTCCGTTTCCGGCTTGAAACGCAACGTCTCAGACCTGGCACTTATCGCTGTGTTGTTGCGTGGCTATCGTCACTCTCGCGTAACGATTCACGCCAAACAGAAATGCCGTGCGATCTCAAGAGGAAAGCACAAAGAACGGTGCGACGGATGTTCGATCGAAACGATCGAGCTCGACAGCGCCCAATGGCATTCAGGCGGATGGAACTACCCAGCCGGAACGTTCCCCGCACTTTTGGTGAACAAGAAAGATCGTCCTCAGGTGAGAAATCGCAGCCACGGCGAGGCCCACAGACAGCCACGCCGACCTCAAACAACAGTTCCACCAAATTTCGGGCACGTTTATGAAGTTCACCACAATCGCCACCATGTCGGCACTCGCCTGCGGCCTCAGTCTTTCAGGCGCCGCCGCAAACGCCGCAGACTGGACCGACTCCCATATCTCGTATTCACGCGGGAACAATTATCACGAGCCTGGCAACCCCAACGACATCACCAAAGACATTCTCAGTCTCACGTACCTCGGTGGTAACTCGTTGGGATCGAACTTCTTCAATGTCGACATGCTGAAGTCCGATGAGAACAATCCTGCGAACAACGGCACCCATGGCGCACAAGAAGTCTATGTGGTTTTTCGCAACTCGCTAAGTTTCGGAAAGCTTTCCGACAAGAACTTCACCTTTGGCCCCGTCAAGGATGTCGGCCTGGAATCGGGCTTTGACTTCAGCTCGAAGAACGACGCATTCGGCGGTGCTGAGTTCAAGTTGATGGCCGGCCCCCAACTCGCCCTGGATGTGCCCGGCTATATGGTCGTGTCGCTGCTCGCCTTGAAGGATACGGGCAACAACTCCATCACCGGCGTTCACATTAACTCGCCGGTGACCTGGCGGTTGGCGACCAGTTGGGCGTTCGACTTTTCCCTTGGCATTCCCGCGCAGTTCAGGGGCTGGGCCACCTACACCGGCCCCCGAGGGAAAGACGGCTTCGGCAATGACACGCACCCAGAAACCTGGATCTGGAGCGCGCTGATGTGGGATGTCGGCTCGGTCATGGGCGCAAAGCCAAAGGCCTACTACGCAGGGGTTGGCTACGAGTACGTGCACAACAAGTTCAACAGTTCACCAGATCTGGTCGGAAGCAAGATGTCGGTCGTCTCATTGCGCCTTGAGGCTCATTTCTGACGTGAAGAGACCTCCTTCGCTTTAGACCATCTATTTCGAACGGAGGTACAGGCTCGTTCGCAAAAACGTCCGACCCCACTCGCTCGTCTGGCTCGGAAGCCAGATGGAGCGACGCGTGCTTTGCACGCATGAATTCCCAAGCAATCCGCAACAGCAGCGCGGGCCGCAAGCCGGACAGCAAGCAAGGTGGTCGATGTTCGATCCAAGAGGCAAGACATGAGCAGATTACAGCTAGTCAACATTAGCAAGCAGTACCCGGCCGTCAAGGCAAATGACAGAGTCAACTTACGGGTCGAGGCGGGACAGATCCATGCCGTTCTCGGCGAGAACGGCGCTGGTAAGTCGACCATGATGAAGATGATCTATGGCGCAGTGCAGCCGGACGAAGGTGAGATTCTCTGGAATGGGGAGCCGGTAAAGATCGCTTCGCCCGCTCATGCGCGCCAACTCGGCATCAGCATGGTGTACCAGCACTTCAGCTTGTTCGATACGTTGTCCGCTTCCGAGAACATCTGGCTCGGTCTGGACAGGTCGGTTCCACTGGACCAACTGAAGCGACAGATCGCCCACGTGTCCCGCGACTATGGACTCGAGGTGGACCTGCATCGCCCCGTCCACACGATGTCCGTGGGCGAGCGCCAGCGCGTGGAGATCCTCCGTGCCCTGCTGGCCAAGCCGAAGCTTCTGATCCTGGATGAGCCGACGTCTGTCCTGACGCCACGTGCGGTCGAGAAGCTTTTTGTGACGCTGCGGCATCTCGCGCGGGAGGGTTGCTCGATTCTCTACATCAGTCACAAGCTCGATGAGATCCGCGCGCTGTGCGGACACTGCACTGTGCTGCGTGGAGGTAAGGTGACCGGCGAAGTCGATCCCACGGCACATACGAACGCAAGTCTGTCTCGTTTGATGATCGGCGCCGAACCGCCAGTGCTGCGACACGCCCAGGCTCAGACCGGAAGCGTCGTTCTCTCGGTTGACAAGCTCTCGGTACCGAAGGTCGACGACTTCGGCACCAGTCTTCGGAACGTGACCCTTGAAGTTCGAGCTGGAGAGATTTTAGGTGTCGCCGGCGTCTCCGGAAATGGACAGCAAGAGCTCATGGCGATCCTGTCCGGCGAAGACCTTCGGGGCTCGCCGGGTTCGCTCAAGCTCTTCGGCAACGACATCTCGGATCATGGTCCTCGCAAGAGACGTCGCGAAGGCTTGTATTTCGTCCCCGAGGAGCGACTCGGCCGGGGCGCGGTCCCGTCTCTCTCGCTGGCGGAAAACACCCTTCTCACCAGAACCTCGATGGTCGGTCGAGGCGGGTGGATCGACCCGGCCGAGGTCGCCGAACTGGCCAGATCATTGATTAGCCGGTTCAACGTGAGGGCTGCAGGACCTCGAGCTTCAGCCTCTTCGCTGTCGGGTGGCAACCTGCAGAAGTTCCTTGTCGGTCGCGAGATCGATGCCAAACCGCGCTTGCTGATCGTTTCACAGCCAACGTGGGGCGTGGATGTCGGGGCTGCGGCCCAGATCCGCGCCGAACTGCTGAAGCTGCGAGACGAAGGCGCCGCCGTTTTGGTTGTGAGCGAGGAATTGGACGAACTCTTCGAGGTCTCGGATCGCTTGGTCGTGATCGCTCAAGGGAAAGTGTCGCCAAGCATCCAAACGTCAAAGGCGACGATTGAACTGATTGGCGAATGGATGAGTGGGCTGTGGGATCGCGCCACGGTCAAAAAGGAGGTTGAACATGTTGAAGTTTGAAGCCCGTTCGCAGGCCTCGGCGGTGATGTCTTTCGCATCGCCCATCCTTGCACTTGGCATCACTGTAGTTGTCGGCTATTTGCTCTTTGCCGGAATGGGAAAGAATCCTTTCACGGCACTCTCGCTGTTTCTCATTGAGCCCTTGAGCAGCGCCTACGCGCTTTCCGAGTTGGCAGTGAAAGCAGTGCCACTATTGTTGATTGCCATTGGGCTCTCAGTTTGCTTCCGGGCCAACATCTGGAACATTGGTGCCGAAGGTCAGTTCATTCTCGGCGCCATCTGTGCAGGTGGTGTTGCCATGCATGCGGGGCCCGAAACGGGCAAGGGGATCGTCTTTTTCGTCCTCCTAGCAGGCGTTCTGGGCGGAATGCTCTGGGCGGGCATCGTGGCATTTCTGCGCGACCGCTTCAACGCCAGCGAAATTCTTGTTTCGCTGATGCTTGTCTACGTCGCAGACTTGCTCCTGAGCTACTTCGTTTACGGCCCATGGAAGGATCCCCAGGGCTTCAATTTTCCACAGACGATCAATTTCTTGCCCGCTACACAGGTGCCGCGCCTGGTGGCGAGTCTGCGCGTGGACATTGGCCTGCTGATTGCATTGATCCTCGCGGGCCTCACGTGGCTACTGATCTTCCGCACTTACGCAGGATTTCAACTGCAAGTTGGTGGCCTGGCGCCAGCCGCCGCACGGTATGCAGGATTCTCCGCCCGAGGTGCTTTGTGGACGGCAATGTTGTTCTCGGGCGGTATGGCCGGACTCGCTGGCGCTCTGGAGGCGGCAGGTCCTTTGGGTCAGCTAACACCGAACGTGCCATCAGGCTACGGATTCGCGGCCATCATTGTGGCGTTTGTTGGCAGACTGCATCCGGTCGGCACGGTTTTCTCCGCCGTCCTAATGAGCATGTTCTACATCGGCGGCGAGCTCGCGCAATCGCGACTTGGCGTGCCGAAGGCGCTCACAGGTGTCTTTCAAGGTCTGCTGCTGTTTGCTCTGCTCGCGTGTGACACCCTAATTACTTACCGGGTCAGATGGAAATCGAAGCGCGTCCATCTTCCCATTGCAATGCCCGTCGGCATGCACACCTCGAAGGGAGCCTGAACATGGAATCTTATGCACTCCTCCTTGCCGCAACCCTCAATGCGGGGACGGTCCTGGCCATAGCATCGCTCGGCTTGCTGATCAACGAGCGTGCAGGCATCGTCAATCTGGGCGCCGAGGGCATGATGCTCGTCGCTGCGATCGCCGGTTTCGCCACCGGCGTCAATACCGGGAGCGATTGGATCGGCTTCCTCGCGGGCGCCGGCGCCGGCGCCTTGATGGCCGCGGCGTTCGGACTGATGGTAATTTGGCTCAATACGAACCAGTACGCCACGGGCCTCGCACTGAGCCTGTTCGGGGCGGGATTCTCAGCCTTCGTCGGAGTGAAGTTCACCCAGCAGAAGCTTTCTGAACGGCCTCAGTTCGAAATTCCAGTGCTGTCAGACATTCCGTTCATTGGACCTGCGTTGTTCAAACAGCATCCGATGGTCTACATCGCTGTGCTGATCGTGATTGGCCTGATGTGGTTCCT
>JAFECZ010000017.1 GCA_018241905.1 Pseudomonadota bacterium | reverse complement strand
TCGTCGGGCTACGACCACGGCAGCCGCTTTGTCGACCACGGGCGAAACATGATCCTGGCCGGCTTCATCATGTTCGTGGTGGCGCAGGTCCCGCCGCAACGGCTGATGAGTTTTGCCGTGCCGCTCTATACGCTGGGCGTGGCGCTGCTCATCGCGGTGGCGATGTTCGGGCTGGTGAAAAAAGGCGCCAGGCGCTGGATCAACGTGGGCGTGGTGGTACAGCCCAGCGAAATCCTCAAGATCGCGATGCCGCTGATGCTGGCCTGGTGGTTCCAGCGGCGCGAAGGGCAGTTGCGCGCGCTCGACTTCGTGGTGGCCACGGTGCTGCTGGCAATACCGGTGGGGCTCATCATGAAGCAGCCCGACCTCGGTACCTCGCTGCTGGTGCTGGCTGCGGGGCTGTCGGTGATCTTCTTCGCGGGCCTGTCTTGGAAGCTGATCATTCCGCCGGTGATCCTCGGCGCGGTGGCGGTGGCGCTCATCGTCAGCTTCGAGCCCACGCTGTGCGCCGACGGCTTCGACTGGCGGGTGCTGCACGACTACCAGAAGCAGCGCGTCTGCACCCTGCTGGATCCCGGCAGAGACCCGCTGGGCAAGGGCTTCCACATCATCCAGGGCATGATCGCCATCGGCTCGGGCGGCGTGGGCGGCAAGGGCTTCATGCAGGGCACGCAGACGCACCTGGAGTTCATTCCCGAGCGCACCACCGACTTCATCTTTGCGGCGTATTCGGAGGAGTTCGGGCTGATGGGCAACATCTTCCTCATCTGCTCCTTCCTGTTCCTGATCATTCGCGGGCTGATCATCGCCATCGACGCGCCCACCCTGTTCTCGCGCCTCATGGCCGGTGCGGTGACCATGATCTTCTTCACCTACGCCTTCGTGAACATGGGCATGGTCAGCGGCATCCTGCCGGTGGTGGGCGTGCCGCTGCCCTTCATCAGCTACGGCGGCACGGCCATGGTCACGCTGGGGCTGGGCCTGGGCATCCTGATGTCGATCTCCCGCGCCAAGAAACTGGCGGTCAAGAGCACCGACCGGCTGGAGATCGGCTAGGGCCTGTTCTGCTTACGCCGGTGGGTCAGTCCACGGATTGGCCCGGAAAACATTCATTGCCTCAAACGGCGTCGCGTCGCGCGTGCAAACCGCGAAGCCGTTGGCTGCGGCGATGGCCCCGATCTGACCATCGGCCAGGCCAACGGCAAGGCCCCGCGCCCGGGTGTGCTCCATGAGCTGCGCGTGCGTGACGGCCGCCATCATGTCGAAGTCGAGGATGCGACCCTGGTACTCCTGAATTGCGAGCTGGGCCTGTTGCTCGAGCAGCCGCCGCCGCGCGCCCATGGGCAAGGCGGCTACACCGTTCAGGATTTCCATCACATTGATCGTGCTGGTGTAAAGGTCTCCCTGCCGCTGCGCGGCCAGCCAGGCAAGAACCGACGGATCGGCCGCTCTGCCCTTCATCGTTTCGGAGATGACATTGGTGTCGACCAGGATCATTTGGACGAGTGCGGGGACGGCGGGTCGAATTCGGGGCTGCTGAAGTCAGGAAACTCCGCCGGCGTGCGGTCGCGGGCAAAGACCTGGTCCAGTTCCTCGTTGGTGAAAGGGGCAACGCCGTCAGCCACGTAGCGGTCGATCACCGCCTGGTGGCGGGCGACCATGCGGTCAACCCAGCTGCCGGTTGCCTGGCCGTCTGCCGCGTCGATGAGCAGCGACCTGGCCAGACCCTCCACACTCGCGCGTCCCGCCCGGGTGGCCGCCAGGCGCTTGAGCTTCGAGTGGGTGTCGTCCGGTACGTTTCGGATGATGATGGTTGCCACGATAGCCTCCACATTCAATGCTATCAATGATAGCCAACATTTGAAATGCTATCAATCGCCGTCAATCCGCTCCGGCAGGGCGCTTCACCGCAGCAGCGAATTGCGCACAGCAAAGCGAAGTGGAAAGCCGCGGGCAGATAATGCTTCGATGATCTCCCGCGAACCCACCATCGAGCGCCTGGCCACGGCGCAGCAACTTCTGCTCACGCCCTTCGGGCTGGACGAATCACACCTGTCGCGCGCCCTGGCCGAGATCCGCGCACACAAGGTCGATGACGCCGACCTGTACTTCCAGTACACCCGCAGCGAAGGCTGGAGCCTGGAAGAGGGCATCGTGAAGACCGGCAGCTTCAGCATCGACCAGGGCGTGGGCGTGCGGGCCGTGAGCGGCGAGAAGACGGCCTTTGCCTATTCCGACGACATTTCCGAGGCCTCGCTGCTGGACGCGGCGCGCACCGTGCGAGCCATTGCCAGTGCCGGCAAGTCGGGCAAGGTGAAGGCCGCGGCGCGCAAGGTCGCGCCCAGCCGTGCGCTCTACGGCGGCATCGATCCCATTTCCACGCTGGACAGCACGGCCAAGGTGCAACTGCTCGAGAAGGTGGAAAAGCTGGCGCGCTCGCGCGACGCGCGCATCGTGCAGGTCATGGCGGGCCTGGCCAGCGAATACGACGTGGTGCTGGTGGCGCGTGCCGACGGCACCCTGGCGGCGGACGTGCGTCCGCTGGTGCGCCTGTCGGTCACGGTGATTGCCGAGCAGAACGGCCGGCGCGAAGTCGGATCGGGCGGCGGCGGCGGTCGCTTCGGCCTGGCGTACTTCGACGACGAGCACATCGCGAGCTACGTGGACCAGGCCGTGAGCGCCGCGCTGGTCAACCTCGAATCGCGACCTGCTCCGGCCGGCGAGATGACCGTGGTGCTCGGCCCCGGCTGGCCCGGCATCCTGCTGCACGAGGCGGTGGGCCACGGCCTGGAAGGCGACTTCAACCGCAAGGGCTCCAGCGCGTTTTCCGGCCGCATCGGCCAGCGCGTGGCAGCTAAGGGCGTGACGGTGCTGGACGACGGCACCATTGCCGACCGCCGCGGCTCGCTCAACGTGGACGATGAAGGCCATGCCAGCCAGCGCAACGTGCTCATCGAGGACGGCATCCTCAAGGGCTACATCCAGGACTCCCTCAATGCCCGCCTGATGGGCGTGGCGCCCACCGGCAACGGCCGGCGCGAGAGCTATGCCCACGTGCCCATGCCGCGCATGACCAACACCTACATGCTGGGCGGAGACAAGGACCCCAAGGAAATCGTCGCCAGCATCAAGAAGGGCTTGTACGCCACCAATTTCGGTGGCGGGCAGGTGGACATCACCAGCGGCAAGTTCGTGTTCTCGGCCAGCGAGGCCTACTGGGTGGAGAACGGCAAGGTGCTGTACCCGGTGAAGGGGGCCACCATCGTGGGCAACGGCCCGGACGCGCTCAAGCGGGTGAGCCTGATCGGCAACGACATGTCGCTGGACAGCGGCGTGGGCACTTGCGGCAAGGAGGGCCAGAGCGTGCCCGTGGGCGTGGGCCAGCCCACTCTACGCATCGACGGCCTGACGGTCGGCGGCACCGCCTGAAACAAGCGCCGTCGGAAAGCTGTGCTAGAGTTGCCGCCAATGTCCGCCCTCCGCGCTTACTTTTTTGCCTACTTTTGGTTCCCGGTTTCCGGCGGACGAGAGGCGCGCGCGTAAAGCAAAGACAAGCAGAACCTCCAAAAACCGCCGGTGCCAAAAGCCCGGCGGTTTTTTTTTACCCCGCCATTTCCACAAATCTCAACTCAACACCTCGGAAAAAGGAATCAGTCATGAGCAGCAGCACGAACAACGCCACCGCCACCGATGGCTGGTATGCGCGCGTCGAGAAAACCAGCAAGACCGACGACGAACGCATCAAGGACATCAACGTGCTGCCCCCGCCCGAACACCTGATCCGCTTCTTCCCGATTCGCGGGACGCCGGTGGAATCGCTCATTACCCACACCCGCAAGAGCATCCACAAGATCATGGCCGGCAAGGACGACCGGCTGCTGGTGGTGATGGGCCCGTGCTCCATCCACGACCCGGCCGCGGCGCTGGACTATGCGCGGCGCCTGAAGGCCGAGCGCGAGAAGCACGCCGACACGCTGGAGATCGTGATGCGCGTGTATTTCGAGAAGCCGCGCACCACCGTGGGCTGGAAGGGCCTGATCAACGACCCCTACCTGGACGAAAGCTACCGCATCGACGAAGGCCTGCGCATCGCGCGGCAACTGCTCATCGAGATCAATCGCATGGGGTTGCCCGCCGGCAGCGAGTTCCTGGACGTGATCTCGCCGCAGTACATCGGCGACCTGATCGCCTGGGGCGCCATCGGCGCGCGCACGACCGAGAGCCAGGTTCACCGCGAGCTGGCATCGGGCCTGTCGGCGCCGATCGGCTTCAAGAACGGCACCGACGGCAACATCCGCATCGCCACCGACGCGATCCAGGCAGCGGCGCGCGGGCACCACTTCCTGTCGGTGCACAAGAACGGGCAGGTGGCCATCGTGCAGACCCAGGGTAATCCCGACTGCCACGTAATCCTGCGCGGCGGCAAGGCGCCCAACTACGATGCCGCGAGCGTGGCGCAGGCCTGCCAGGACCTGGCCGCCGCCAAGCTGCCGCCCACGCTGATGGTGGACTGCAGCCACGCCAACAGCTCCAAGCAGCACCAGAAGCAGATCGAGGTGGTGGCCGACATCGCACGACAGATCGAAGGCGGCTCCAAGAGCGTGTTCGGCGTCATGGTCGAGAGCCACCTCAATCCGGGCGCGCAGAAGTTCTCGCCGGGCAAGGACAAGGTCAGCGGCCTGGAATACGGCAAGAGCATCACCGACGCCTGCATCGGCTGGGACGATTCGGTGGGCGTGCTCGACACGCTGGCTCGCGCCGTCAAGAAGCGCCGCGGTTGATTCGGGCGGGGCAGGGCCGCGCCGAGTTCAGATCAGCGCGGCCAGCTCCGGCCAGTGGTGGCGCATGGCGGCGGCCTCCTCGCTGTCCGGCGCCATGAAGCTGAAATCGTCGAAGTCGAAGCCCGGCCCGACGGTGCAGGTGACCAGGGTGAACTCGGCTTCGCCCGGGGAGAGAATCGGGCGCGCGGCCTGCCACTGGCCGGCCGGCACCACATGCTGCGGATGCGCACCGTGCAGGTCCACCGGCCCCAGCTTCACATGGCCGGGCGCGGTGCGAAGCTGCGAATCGCTGGTGTAGAGCGCCAGCGGCGCGCCGCCCAGGTGCACCCAGACTTCGTCTGACAGCACCCGGTGCCAGCGTGAATGCTGATGCGCCTCCAGGAGAAAGTAGATGGTGGTGAGCGCGTCGCGCGCAGGCCGTCCGTCGGCGGGGGCCACGCTGTTGCTCGAGCGGAACACCTCGCGGTACCACCCGCCTTCGGGGTGGGGCTTGAGCTCCAGCGTCTCGATGAGCTTGCGCGCTTGCATGGCCCGACTCTAGGCCTGTGCGCCCAGCGCGTCGAGCAGCTTCTGGTGAATGCCGCCGAAACCGCCGTTGCTCATGCACACGATGTGGTCGCCCGGCCTGGCCGCTGCCACCACCTGCCGCACCAGGCGCTCGATGTTGTCGGCCACCTGCGCGCGGTCGCCCATGGGTGCCAGCGCCGCGGCGGCATCCCAGCCCAGGCCGGCGCTGTGGCAGAAGGCGAGGTTGGCCGACTCCAGGCTCCAGGGCAGCTGCGCCGCCATGGCGCCCAGCTTCATGGTGTTGCTGCGCGGCTCGAACACAGCCAGGATGCGCTCGCCCTTCTGCCCCGCGTCGTCCAGTTTGCGGCGCAAGCCATCGAGCGTGGTGCGGATGGCCGTGGGGTGGTGCGCGAAGTCGTCGTACACGCGGATGGCGCCACCGGCGCGCTCGGCGCTGCCGCGCAGTTCCATGCGGCGGCGCACGTTGCGAAAGCTCCAGAGCGCCTGGGCCGCCTCGGCCGGCGAGACGCCCACATGCTGCGCGGCCGCAATGGCCGCCAGCGCGTTCATCTGGTTGTGCAGGCCCGACAACTCCCATTGCACGCGGCCCACGGGCTGGCCCTTGTGCAGGACGTCGAAGGCGTCGTGCGTGCCGCGGGCCTGCCAGTCGGCGCGCTCGCCGCCGAAGCCAGCCACCTCGCTCCAGCAGCCTTGCGCCAGTACGCGCTTCAGGCTTTCCTCGGTGGCATTCACCACCAGGCGCCCCGACGAAGGCACGGTGCGCACCAGGTGATGGAACTGCCGCTCGATGGCCGCGAGGTCGTCGAAGATGTCGGCGTGGTCGAACTCGAGGTTGTTCAGGATGGCCGTTCGCGGGCGGTAATGGACGAACTTGCTGCGCTTGTCGAAGAAGGCGGTGTCGTATTCGTCGGCCTCGATGACGAACGGAGCCGCCACGCTCCCCGCTTCGCGCGGTTCGCTGCCCCCGGCGCTCGCCGCCTTGGGGCGGCCCGGCGGCGGCTCGGCGCTGCCAAGTCGGGCAGACACGCCGAAGTCCAGCGGAACGCCGCCCACCAGGAAGCCCGGCGCCTTGCCGCAGCGCTCCAGGATCCAGGCCAGCATCGAGGTGGTGGTGGTCTTGCCGTGCGTGCCGGCCACGGCCAGCACGTGCCGACCCTGCAGTACGTGCTCGGCCAGCCACTGCGGGCCGCTGGTGTAGCGCGCGCCTGCGTCCAGGATGGCTTCCATGAGCGGGAACTTGGGACCGCCGTCTTCCAGCCGTGCGCGGGAAACGACGTTGCCCACCACGAAGACATCGGGCTTGAGCGCCATCTGGTCCGAGCCGAAGCCTTCGATGAGCTCGATGCCCAGCGCGCGCAGCTGGTCGCTCATGGGGGGATAAACGCCCGCGTCGCAACCGGTGACGCGATGTCCGGCCTCGCGGGCCAGGGCGGCCAGGCCGCCCATGAAGGTGCCGCAGATGCCGAGAATATGAATGTGCATCGGCCGATTCTAGAGAGCGCGAAGCGGCTCCCCGGATCGGTTCGGCCTCACATCGCTCGCGCTATGTCGCTGGCGGCGCGGCGCAGCTTGTCCAACTGCTGCAAGGCGCTGGGCAAGGGCATGCGCACGGCGGGCGCCTGCAGTGCCACCGCGCAGCGCACCGGGCCGCCGGGCTCGTCGCGCACCGGCACCGCCACGCACACCATGCCGTCGATGAATTCCTCGGCGTCGACCGAGTGACCTTCCTGGCGGATGCGTTCCAGCTCGGTCTCCAGCCGTTCGCGGGTATCGAGCGTGTGCGGCGTGTAGCGCTGCAGGTCCAGCCCATCGAGCAGCCGGTCGCGCTGCACGCGCGGCAGGTGCGCCAGGAAGAGCTTGCCGCTGGCCGAGCAGTGCAGCGGCACGCGCGAGCCGGCGCGCAGGTCCATGCGCAGCGGAAAGGCGGTTTCGACCCGGTCGATGTAGAACACCTCCGAGCCCGACAGGGCGGTGAGGTTGCAGGTCTCGCCCACGTCCGCCACCAACTGGCGCAACAGGGTGTGGCGCACGCCGGTGCTGCTGCTGGCGCGCAACACGGTTTCTGAAAAGCGGATCAGCCGCGGCGTGATGGCATAGCGCCGGCCGTCGGCGCCCCGCGCCAGCAGGCCGCCGGCCTCCAGCTGCTGAAGCATGCGATGCACGGAAGGCTTGGGTTGGCCGCTCAGGCGGACCATGTCGGCCAGCGACTGCGGCTCGCCGGTGGCCGCCACCATTTCCAGCATCTGGAGAAGGCGCAGGCCGGGGGTATGCGCTTGGTCTTGCTCGACTTGGTCGCGAGCTTCTGCAAGGGAATCAGACAAGTCCATTTGAAGTATCGAATTACGAGACGTGCAATCTATGATTTCGAGATTGTCGATCAAATCTTGCTAAGATCGATGACTGCTGAAGTATTTTTTCGATGAACCATCCATTGGCCAATCTGGTAATCACGGGTGCCTGCGGCGGCTTGGGCCGCGCCATGGCGCAGGCCGCGCTGGCGCGCGGCGCCCGGGTGGCATTGGTGGGGCTGGACCGCCCCGTGCTCGACTCGCTGGCCGCCGGCGCGCCGGATCGTTGCGCCGTGTACACACCCGACGTGAGCGACAGCGAGGCCATGCAGGCCGTGGCGCGCGACTGGATGGCGCGCTTCGGCATCCCGGATGCGGTCATTGCCAACGCCGGCGTGGCGGGTGGCTTCGACACCGCCGAGGCGTCGGACCTGGCGGTGTTCAGGCGCATGCTCGAAATCAACCTGCTGGGCGTGGCCACCACCTTCCAGCCCTTCATCGAGCCGATGCGTGAGCGCGGCAGCGGCGTGCTGGCCGGCATTGCCAGCATTGCGGGTCGGCGCGGCATGCCGGGCAACGGAGCCTATTGCGCGAGCAAGGGCGGCCTCATCCGCTATTTGCAGAGCCTGCGCGCCGAGCTGCGCAAGAGCGGCATCGCGGTCTGCACCGTGAGCCCCGGCTACCTGCGCACGCAGCTCACTGCGGGCAACAAGTTCGCCATGCCCGGGCTCATGGAGCCCGAAGCGGCGGCACAAGCCATCCTCCGAGCGCTGGCCGCCGGGCGCGAGCAACTGGTGCTGCCGCGCCGCATCGGCTGGCTGTCCGACATTCTCGACCTGTTGCCCGATGCCTGGCATGACGCGCTGCTGCTGCGCCAGCCGCGCAAACCGCGGGCCGGGGAGGCCGGCGCCACGGCCATTCCCGGCCTCGGCGCCACAAGCGCCGTGCCTGCGTCGCCTTCCGAAACGGCCCCGCGCTAAGGGCGCCGCCACTGCAAGTTTTTTCCTGGAGTTGTTCGTGCCCGTTCCTGAGTCCGCACTCGTGCCCACCCATCAGCAGATCGCCTTGATCGGCGCCGGACCGTCCGGCCTGGCGGGCGCGCGCAACCTTCAGAAGCTGGGCATTCCCTTCCAAGGTTTCGAGGCGCACAGCGACGTTGGCGGCTTGTGGAACATCGACAACCCGCGAAGCACCGTCTATGCGTCGGCGCACCTGATCTCCTCCAAGCGCACCACGGAGTTCAAGGAATTCCCGATGCCCGAACACGTGGCCGACTACCCCAGCCACACCGAGCTGGCGCGCTATTTCAGCGCTTTTGCCGATCACTTCGAGCTTCGCCGCCACTTCCGCTTCAACACCAAGGTGCTTCGCATCGAGCCGGTGACCGCGTGCGCCACCACCTTGTGGCGCGTGACCGTGGACGCCGGCGACGGGCGCATCGAGACGGCCGACTACAAGGGCGTGGTGATTGCCAACGGCACCTTGTCCGAGCCCTCCATGCCGCGCTTTGCGGGCTACTTCGACGGCGAGCTCCTGCACACCAGCGCCTACAAGAAGGCGAGCCTGTTTGCCGGCAAGCGCGTGCTGGTGGTGGGCGCCGGCAACAGCGGCTGCGACATCGCGGTGGACGCGGTGCACTACGCCAAGAGCGTGGATATTTCGGTGCGGCGCGGCTATTACTTCGTACCCAAATACATCTTCGGCAAGCCGGCCGACACGCTGGGTGGCAAGCGGCCGCTGCCGGCATGGATCAAGCAGCGCCTGGATTCGCGGGTCCTGCAGTGGTTCACGGGCGATCCGGTGCGCTTTGGCTTTCCCAAGCCCGACTACCGCATGTACGAGTCGCACCCGGTGGTCAATTCGCTCATCCTTCATCACATCGGCCACGGCGACATCGGCGTGCGCGCCGACATCGAGCGCATGGAGGGCCACACGGTGCACTTCAAGGACGGCAGCGCCCGCGACTACGACCTGGTGCTGTGCGCCACCGGCTACAAGCTGCACTACCCCTTCATCGACCGCATCTGGCTCAACTGGCAGGGCATGGCGCCGCGGCTGTACCTGAACATCTTCGCGCCGGGCTTCGACAACCTGGCGGTGCTGGGGATGATCGAGGCCAGTGGCATCGGCTGGCAGGGCCGCTACGAGCAGGCCGAGCTGCTGGCGCGCTATTTCAAGGCGCAGGCCGAGGGCAAGCCGCAGGCCGACGCGCTGAAGGCGGCCAAGACCGGGCCCGCACCCGACCTCTCGGGTGGCTACCAATACCTCAAGCTCGAACGCATGGCCTACTACGTCAACAAGGACGCCTACCGGCAGGCCGTGCGCGCGGCCTCGGCCAAGCTGGCCTGACCACCAATACCGCATGCATCCAACAACAAGCCAGGACGCGCGATGCTCCCAGTCGACGAAATACGCCTGAACTTCAACCCGGCCTCGCTGGTGCTGCTCAATGCGGTGCTGGGATTCCTGATGTTCGGCATTGCCCTGGACACGCGCATTGCCGATTTCAAGCGGGTGGCGCGCATGCCGCTGGCCATGGCGGTGGGCATCGCGGCGCAGTTCATCGTGCTGCCGGCCATCACCTTCTGCCTGACGCTGGTGCTGCAGCCCGCGCCCAGCATTGCACTGGGGATGATCCTGGTGGCTTGCTGCCCGCCGGGCAACATCTCCAACATCCTCACGCACCGCGCCGGCGGCAACGTGGCGCTGTCGGTGTCGATGACGGCCATCTCCAACCTGGTCTCGATCCTGGTGATGCCAATCAACTTCGCCTTCTGGGGCGGCATTCATCCGACGGCTTCGGCGCTGCTCAAGACCATTGCGCTGAACCCGACGGAAATGGTGGTGCACATCATCACCATCATCGGCGCGCCATTCGTGCTGGGCATTGCCGTGGCGCACTACTTCGCGCGCTTCACCGAAAAGGTGAAAAAGCCGGTGCGCATCCTGAGCTTCCTGTGCCTGATCGGCTTCATCGTGGGCGCAATCGCCGGCAACTGGCGCTACTTCATGGATTACGTGGGCCTGGTCCTGCTGGCCGTGGCGCTGCACGACGCGCTGGCCTTCGCCACCGGCTACCTGTGCGCCTCGGCCACCCGGCTGGCCGAATACGACCGGCGCGCCGTGAGCTTCGAGGTGGGCATCCGCAATGTAGGGCTGGGCCTGGTGCTCATCTTCGGTTTCTTCGGTGGCTTGGGCGGCATGGCGGTGGTTGCTGGCGTCTGGGGTTTCTGGGACATCATTGCGGGCCTGGTGCTGGCCAGTTGGTGGGGGCGCCGGCCGCTTCCTGCCTCTGCTCCCGATCCGGCCCGTTCGGTCGCCCCCTCGGCCTAGTTCTTCTTTTTCTTGCTTTCCATGGACATGACTACGCCCCACCCGGCACGCCGGGTATTGATTACCGGCGCCGACGGATTCCTCGGCCGCACGGTGGTGGCCGCGCTGGCGCAACTGCCCGACATCGACAGCGTGGTGGCGCTCGACGTGCGCGAAGTGCCCGCCGAGCGCCGCGTGCCCGGGGTCACCTACCTGGTGCAGGACATCCGCGCGGCCGAATTGAAGACCACGCTGGCCGAGCAATCCGTCGACGCGGTGGTGCACCTGGCCGCCATCGTCACGCCCGGCGCGGGCAGCAACCGCGAGTTCGAGTACTCGGTGGATGTGCTGGGCACCCGCAATGTCCTGGAGGCCTGCGTTGCCAGCAACGTCGGCCACCTGGTCGTCTCGTCCAGCGGCGCCGCCTATGGCTACTGGGCCGACAACCCGGCCTGGATCGACGAAGGCCAGGCGCTGCGCGGCAACGAGAGCTTTGCCTATTCGCACCACAAGCGGCTGGTGGAAGAAATGCTGGCCGACTACCGGGCCCGCTTTCCGCAACTGCACCAGACGGTGCTGCGCATCGGCACCATCCTGGGCGAGCAGGTCAACAACCAGATCACGGCGCTGTTCGACAAGCCGCGCATCCTGGCCATCCAGGGCAGCGAAAGTCCTTTTGTCTTCATCTGGGACGAAGACGTCACCGGCTGCATCGTGCATGCCATCAAGACCGGCCGCACCGGCTGCTTCAATGTCGCGGGCGACGGTGCCCTGACCTTGCCGCAGATCGCCGCGCTGCTGCGCAAGCCGCTGCTGTCGCTGCCGGCCCCGCTGCTCAAGCTGGCGCTCGTGCTGGGGTCGCACCTGGGCGTGAGCCGCTACGGGCCCGAGCAGCTCGACTTCCTGCGCTACCGGCCGGTGCTGCTGAACACCCGGCTCAAGTCCGAGTTCGGCTATGTGCCGCGCAAGACCAGCCTCGAAGCCTTCCTGGCCTTCAAGTCGGCGCGCCAGGCGCGCGGCGCGAAGCGAACCGCAGCGATGTCGTCCTGAGGGGCGCAAACCACGGCCTTCGTCGCGGCATTGCCGCGGCGCGCTTCTGCCGGACAAAGAGCACGGGCACAATGGGCCGATGGACAGCTCATCATCGTCTTCCAAGCGGGAAATCGCCGCCTTTGCTGCACGCATGGTGGTGGAAGAGGGCCTGGAATACGGCCCGGCCAAGCGTCGTGCGCTGCGCGAGCTCGGCCTGCCGGCGCGCACGGCGCTGCCCAACAACGACGAGGTCGAGGCGCAGGTGCGCGACTACATCCAGCTCTATTGCGCCGACACGCAGCCCGGCGAGTTGCGCTCGCTGCGCCGCCTGGCGCTGGAGTGGATGGAGCACATGGCGGCCTTCCGGCCCTATGTCGGGGGCGCGGTGTGGCACGGCACGGCCACGCGGCTGTCGGACGTGTACATCCAGCTCTTTTGCGATGACTCGAAATCGGCCGAGATCGCCCTCATTGACCACCATGTGGACTACGAGCCGCGCATGGTCACGGGCTTTCACGGCGAGCAGGTCGAGGCGCTGAGCCTGCACGTGTACAGCCACGAGCTGAGCGAGGAAATAGGCGTCCACCTCATGGTCTACGACCTCGACGACCTGCGCGGTGCCCTCAAGCCCGATTCCCAGGGGCGGGTGCCGCGCGGCAATCTGGCGGCCTTGCGCCGCCTGCTGGAACAGGACAATCCCACTTCATGACCGACACCCCATCCGTTGCCAATCCGTCCCGCCGCCTCTGGCTTTACGGCGCCGCCGCCGTGCTGGCGGCCGGAGCCGGCGCGGGCGCTGCCCTGTGGAAGCGGCACCCGGCCGGCGGCAAGCACGAAGCCCTGGATGCGGAGTTCTGGGGCAAGAAGTTCGAGCAACCCGGCGGCGGCGAGCTGTCCTTGCAGGCGCTGCGCGGCAAGCCCATCCTCTTGAACTTCTGGGCCACCTGGTGTGCGCCCTGCGTGGAGGAAATGCCCATGTTGGATCGCTTCTTCCGTGAACATGCGGCCAACGGCATTCAAGTTGTCGGCTTGGCCATTGATCAGCCCAGTGCCGTGCGCAAGTTTCTCCAGCGCACGCCGGTCACCTATCCGATCGGACTGGCAGGCCTGGACGGCACGGAACTCATCCGTGCCCTGGGGAACACGGCCGGGGGTTTGCCCTTTACCCTGGCACTCACGGCCGACGGTGCCGTCGCAGAACGTAAAATGGGCAAGCTCGAGCAGGCCGACCTCGATACATGGCGCCGAGAATTTTTTCACGGTTAGAATCCAGCGCCCCGCAAACCTAATCAATTGGCGTCTGAACGCCGATGTTCGCCGATGTTCCGGCGATTTAGTTCAAATAATCGGCTCTCTGCCGGCGATGGAGTTCCATGGATCTGCGCAAACTCAAGACACTGATCGACCTGGTGTCTGAATCCAATATTTCCGAACTGGAAATCACCGAGGCCGAAGGCAAGGTGCGCATCGTCAAGGGCGGTACGGCGGCAGCAGCCGTCCAGTACGTGCAGGCCCTGCCGGCCGCCGCTGCCGCAGCCCCGGTGGCTGCCGCAGCAGTTCCCGCCGCCGGTGTCCCGGCCGCAGCGGCCCCGGCCGCCGCCGCGCCGCAAGGCCACGTGGTGAAGTCGCCCATGGTCGGTACCTTCTACCGTTCGTCCAGTCCCGGTGCCTCGCCGTTCGTCGAAATCGGCGCGCAGGTCAAGGAAGGCGACACGCTGTGCATCATCGAGGCCATGAAGATCCTCAACGAGATCGAGGCCGACAAGTCGGGCACCATCACCCAGATCCTCGGCGAGAACGGCCAGGCGGTCGAGTACGGGCAGCCGCTGTTCATCATCGAGTGAACTGATGTTCAAGAAAATCCTGGTTGCGAATCGCGGGGAAATCGCCCTGCGGATCCAGCGCGCCTGCAGCGAAATGGGCATCAAGGCGGTCATGGTCTATTCCGAGGCCGACCGCGATGCCAAGTACGTGAAGCTGGCGCAAGAAGCTGTGTGCATCGGCCCCGCGCCCTCGTCGCAGAGCTACCTCAACATGCCGGCCATCATCTCGGCGGCCGAGGTGACCGACGCCGAGGCCATTCACCCCGGCTACGGCTTTCTTTCCGAGAACGCCGACTTCGCGGAGCGGGTGGAGCAAAGCGGTTTCCAGTTCATCGGCCCCACGCCCGACAACATCCGCACGATGGGTGACAAGGTCTCGGCCAAGCAGGCCATGATCAAGGCCGGCGTGCCCTGCGTGCCCGGCTCCGAAGGCGAACTGTCCGACGACGCGGCCACCAACAAGCGCATCGCGCGCGCCATCGGCTACCCGGTGATCATCAAGGCCGCCGGCGGCGGCGGTGGCCGCGGCATGCGCGTGGTCCATACCGAGGCGGCCCTGGTCAACGCGATCCAGATGACCAAGGCGGAAGCACAGGCGGCATTCAACAATGCGGCCGTGTACATGGAGAAGTTCCTCCAGAACCCGCGCCACATCGAGATCCAGGTGCTGGCCGACAAGCACAAGAACGCGGTCTACCTGGGCGAGCGCGACTGCTCCATGCAGCGGCGCCACCAGAAGGTGATCGAGGAATCGCCCGCGCCGGGCATTCCCCGCAAGCTGATCGAGCGCATCGGCGAGCGCTGCGCCGCCGCCTGCAAGAAGATCGGCTACCGCGGCGCGGGCACCTTCGAGTTCCTCTATGAAGACGGCGAGTTCTACTTCATCGAGATGAACACGCGGGTGCAGGTGGAGCACCCGGTGACCGAACTGGTCACCGGCATCGACATCGTGCGCACGCAGATCATGGTGGCGGCCGGCGAGAAGCTGCCCTTCACCCAGCGCCAGATCGAGATGCACGGCCACGCCATCGAGTGCCGCATCAACGCCGAAGACCCCTACAAGTTCACCCCCTCGCCGGGCCGCATCACCATGTGGCACCCGCCGGGTGGCCCGGGCGTGCGGGTGGACTCGCACGTGTATTCGAACTACTTCGTGCCGCCCAACTACGACTCGATGATCGGCAAGATCATTACCCACGGCGACACCCGCGAGCAGGCGATGGCGCGCATGCGTACGGCGCTGAGCGAGACGGTGGTGGAGGGCATCCTGACCAACATCCCGCTGCACCGCGACCTGCTGGTGGACGCCAAGTTCATGGCCGGCGGCACCAACATCCACTACCTCGAGGAGTGGATGGCGGCGCACAAGCGCTAACCGGCTTCGAAGCGAGGTCCTTGTGTTCGAACTGCGCCTGCTGGCCCCCGAGGAAAAGATCGAGATCGTCAGCGAGGCGCTCGAGGCACTCGATGCGTTGAGCGTGTCGGTGGAAGACGCCGATGCCCAGACCGACGCCGAGCAGGCGCTGTTCGGCGAACCCGGAATGCCGCCGCCAAAAGAAGGCTGGCAGCGTTCACGCGTGATTGCGCTCTTTCCCGACGAGAACGCCGCGCGCGACGCCGGCGAGGTGCTGTCCGCGCAGGATTTCTTCGAGGGCTGCGAACTCGTCGGCATTGCCGAAGTCCCGGAGCAGGACTGGGTTCGACTGACCCAGTCGCAGTTTGCACCGGTCGACATCACGCCCGAGTTCTGGATCGTGCCGACCTGGCACGAGCCGCCCGCGGCCGCCCGGCAGGTGATCCGGCTCGATCCGGGCCTGGCCTTCGGCACGGGCACCCACCCCACCACCCGCATGTGCCTGCGCTGGATCGCACGGCAGGGCGGGTTGGCCGGGCAGCGCGTGCTGGACTACGGCTGCGGCTCGGGCATCCTGGCCATTGGCGCGGCCAAGTTCGGCGCCACCGACATCGATGCGGTGGACATCGACGATGCCGCGGTCGAATCGACCCGCCTCAATGCCGAGGCCAACGGCGTCGGCCTGCGCGCCGGCTTGCCCGATGCGGCGCGCGGTAGCTACCAGGTGGTGCTGGCCAACATCCTTGCCACGCCGCTCAAGGTGCTGGCGCCCCTGCTGTGCCAGCACGTGGCGCCGGGCGGTGCGCTGGTGCTGGCCGGCATCCTGGATCGGCAGGCGCAGGAGCTCAAGGAAGCCTATGCCCCCTATCTGCAACTCGAAGTCGGCGACAGCGAGGACGGCTGGATCCTGATGACCGCCCGGCGGTGACGCCGGCGGCATTTGCGCAACGCGTCGGGCGCACCCGCGCCCCTACAATTTGCGACACATGAGACTCGTCACCCGCTGTCCTGCTTGCGCGACCACCTTCAAAGTCGTCCGGGACCAGCTTCGCATTTCCGATGGCTGGGTGCGCTGTGGCCGTTGCAGCGAAGTCTTCGACGCCACGCTGGATCTGCAGGAAACCGATGACGACGGAGTGCCGCTGAACACAGGCGCTCCCGCACAAGGCGCCGTGCAGCCCGCGCCCGGTCAATTGCCGCAGGATGGCCGGCAACCGCCGCCGGCCGGCACGGGCCTGCCCGCCATGACCTGGCCGGCGGCCGACCTGCTCGACCTGGGCGCCAGGCCGGTCGCGGCGCCGGCGCCTTCCACTTCCTTGCCCGCGCGCCCGCCGGTGTCGTCGTCGTTCAATCCGGACGAAGATCCGGTGCCCATCCCCTCGCTGGACGACGACCTGGACGACGGTGATGGTTCGCAGGAGGAACCGTGGTTCGAGGAAATGATGGCGTCCACGCAGGCGCTCCAGGCGGCGTTCCAGTCGTCCTCCGCGCCCGCTGATTCAGTTGCCGCTGCGCCGGATGCGCGGCGAAAGGACCCTTCGTTCACGCCGTCGCTGACCACCGCTTCGCCCATCGAGGACGCGGTCAATGCGCAACTGCAGAAGGCATTGCGGCGCGAGCGAATCAAGGCGCTGCGCGTGGAGCGTGCGCAGCAGAAGGAACACGAGCGTGCCCAGCAAGCCGCTGCGGCAAGGGGCGAAGCGCCCACCCAGCAGGAAGTGTCCATCGCGCCCGAGGCGCAAGCCGTCTTGCCTGAAACGCCGCTGCTCGAAGCGCCTTCCGCGCCCGCCAGCTTCGTCGACGACGCGGGCGACACGTCCGTGCGGCCCAACCGTTCGCGCAAGCTTGTGCTCGCGCTGGGTTGCGCCCTGGCCCTGGTCGTGCTGCTCCTGCAGGTGGTTCTCGAAGAGCGCAATGCCCTGGTCGCGCGCGAGCCGCGCCTGCGCCCGGTGCTGGAGTCGCTGTGCGACTTGAGCGGCTGCCAGGTGTCGGCCCTGCGGCAGATCAACTCGATCACCATCGAGGGCGCATCCTTTTCCCGGGAGAAGGAGGGCGACGGTTATCGCCTGGTCTTTGCGCTTCGCAATGGCGCGCGCGTTCCGCTGGCCATGCCTTCCATCGAGCTCACGCTGCTCGACACGCAGGAGCGCGCGCTGGTGCGGCGCGTGCTGTCGCCCGCGCAGTTCGGCGCCGGCCCCGTGCTGGGGCCGGGGGCCGAGAGCAGTACCTCGTTGCCGGTACAGTTGAGCGGCAGCGAAGCAGCAGGCCTGGGCCCGGTTGCGGGCTATAACCTGGTTGCCTTCTACCCCTGATCCATCTGTCGCAGCGCGCGTAATTCCTTCGCCGCCTGCGCAATTCAATCGAGACCGATTTTCTTCATGGCCACTGTCATTTGCGGTTCCCTTGCCTTCGACACCATCATGACCTTCGAAGGGCGCTTTGCGGACCAGATCCTTCCCGACCAGCTGCACATCCTGAACGTGTCCTTCCTGGTGCCCACCTTGCGGCGCGACTTCGGCGGCTGTGCCGGCAACGTGGCCTACAGCCTCAACGCGCTCGGCGGCCGCGCATTGCCGATGGCCACCGTGGGCAGCGACGGCGGCGACTACATCGAGCGCCTGCGCGGCCTGGGCATCTCGACCGAGTTCGTGCGCGAGGTGCAGGACACCTACACCGCCCAGGCGATGATCATGACCGACCTGGACAACAACCAGATCACCGCCTTCCATCCTGGCGCGATGCAGCAGGCGCACGTCACCAAGATCCAGGCGCGCGACGACATCCGCCTGGGCATCATTTCGCCGGACGGTCGCGACGCCATGCTCTCGCATGCCGAGCAGTTCAAGGCCGCAGGCATTCCCTTCGTGTTCGATCCGGGCCAGGGCCTGCCGATGTTCGACGGCGCCGAACTGCGCCACTTCGTGGAACTGGCCGACTGGGTCACGGTCAACGACTACGAAGGCCGCATGCTCAGCGAGCGCACGGGCTGGGACAGCGCCGAAATCTCGCGCCGCGTGCGCGGCCTCGTCGTCACCCTCGGCGCCGAAGGCTGCGAGGTGTGGGAGGGTGGCCAGATGACGCGCGTGCCCGCCGTCAAGCCCAAGGCAGTGATCGACCCCACCGGTTGCGGCGACGCCTGGCGCGGTGCGCTGCTCTACGGGCTGGAGCAGGGCTGGCCGCTCGAGCGCTGCGCGGCGCTGGGCAATAAGCTGGGTGCGCTCAAGATCGCGCAGCGCGGGCCGCAGAACTACGAAGTGAACCAGGCCGAACTCGGGCTTTGACATGCCGGCCAGCGCTCTGGCCGCACCCAAAAAAAGAAGCCCGGCACCTTGCGGTGCCGGGCTCTTTGCTTTTCAGCGGTACGCCGGATCAGGGCTTGCCAGCCGTGGGAAACGGCCAGGCAGCTTGCGGATTCAGCGTGGTTTGCGCCGCAGGCGCTGCAGGGGCGGGCGCGGCCTTGGGGGCAGCGGGCGCTTTGGCAGCCTTTTTGGCAGCAGGCTTCTTCGCGGCTTTCTTGGCAGCGGGCTTCTTGGCCGCAGCCTTTTTCGCAGGAGCCTTCTTGGCCGCAGCCTTCTTGGCAGGGGCCTTCTTCGCAGCGGCCTTCTTGGCAGGCGCCTTCTTGGCGACAACCTTCTTCGCGACGGCCTTCTTCACTGCTGCCTTCTTGGCGGCGACCTTCTTGGCCACAACCTTCTTGGCGACAGCCTTCTTCGCCGCGGTCTTCACGACCTTCTTGGCGATGGCCTTCTTCGCTGCGGTCTTCACGACCTTCTTGGCGACGGCCTTCTTTGCGGCAGCCTTCACGACCTTCTTCGCGACAGCCTTCTTGGCGGCGGCCTTCACGACCTTCTTCGCAGCGGCTTTCTTAGCCGGCGCTTTCTTTGCAGTTGCCATTTTCTTTCTCCTAGTTCAAGTTGAAAAAATCAACCTTCCGAAGCACTTCACGTCTTTCTTGTGAGCTCGTGAAGTGATCCATGGGGTTGGAGAAGCTCTCCAGCACCATGAACACCTGAGCCCCGGGGCGCCGCACTCCGCCGGTGCATGGGCTGCCCAAGGGCGATACCTGAATTCTTGTTCTGTTTTTAATCGAACGCGAAACTTCAATCCCAAGAAAGTGCGCCGCCCGACTGGTATTCGATCACGCGGGTTTCAAAGAAATTGCGCTCTTTCTTCAGGTCAATCATTTCGCTCATCCAGGGGAACGGGTTTTCCTCGTTCGGGAAGAGCGCTTCGAGGCCGATCTGCGTGGCGCGCCGGTTGGCGATATAGCGCAGGTAGCCCTTGAACATGGAGGCATTCATGCCGAGCACGCCGCGCGGCATGGTGTCTTCGGCATAACGGTATTCGAGTTCGACGGCCTTGAGGAACAGCGCCTTGATCTCGGCCTTGAATTCGGCCGTCCACAGGTGCGGGTTCTCGAGCTTGAGCTGGTTGATCAGGTCGATGCCGAAGTTGCAGTGCATCGACTCGTCGCGCAGGATGTACTGGTACTGCTCGGCTGCGCCGGTCATCTTGTTCTGGCGGCCCAGCGCCAGGATTTGAGTGAAGCCGACATAGAAGAACAGGCCTTCCATCAGGCAGGCGAAGACGATCAGGCTCTTGAGCAGCTTCTGGTCGTTTTCGGGGGTGCCGGTGTGGAAGTCCGGGTCCATGATCGCGCCGATGAACGGGATCAGGAACTCGTCCTTGTCGCGGATCGACTGCACCTCGTTGTAGGCGTTGAAGATCTCCGACTCGTCCAGGCCCAGCGACTCGACGATGTACTGGTAGGCGTGCGTGTGGATGGCTTCTTCAAAGGCCTGGCGCAGCAGGAACTGGCGGCACTCGGGCGCCGTGATGTGGCGGTAGGTGCCCAGCACGATGTTGTTGGCTGCCAGCGAGTCGGCCGTGACGAAGAAGCCGAGGTTGCGCTTGACGATGCGCCGCTCGTCCTCGGTCAGACCGTTCGGGTCTTTCCAGAGGGCGATGTCGCGGTTCATGTTCACTTCCTGCGGCATCCAGTGATTGGCGCAGGTGGCGAGGTACTTTTCCCAGGCCCACTTGTACTTGAACGGCACCAGCTGGTTGACGTCGGTCTGGCCGTTGATGATGCGCTTGTCGGCCGCGTTGACGCGGCGATGCGATGCGGCCGGTTGGGCCGCAGCGGCAGCGAAGGAAGCGGGAGCTTTGGGGGAGGTGCTCTGCGGCGCGAAGGCGGCAGGAGCAATTTGCGAAGTCGGCAATTCCATCGAGCGGCTGATCGCGTCGCTGTTCGATGAGTGTTGCAGTCCTTGTTGCATGTCCTTTGACAAGGAGGGCTTGACTTCTTCGTCCCAGGTCAACATAGAAAAATCCAATGCTCAAATTATGTGAGCAACGATGTGAGTTGAAAAGTGCTCGTTCACATCGTCGCTCGATTATCTCGTTCTTATGTTGTTCGCATGCATCGCACTTTGTCAGGCGATGCCGCGAATTCCATGTTGCTGATTACTGGCAAGCCTCGCACGTCGGGTCGTCGATTGCGCAGAACTTGATGTCGGTGGCGGGCACCGAATTCATCTGCGCTTGCGCTGCTGCAGCAGCGGCTTCGAGTGCGCTCATGCCTTGTGCGGCATCGCCGCCGCCCGAGGACACGGCATTGAGGCGGCCCGATTGCACCGTCGACTTCTCGGCGTGCGTCGCGCTGATGGTGCGCAGGTAGTAGGTGGTCTTCAGGCCGCGCAGCCAGGCCAGCTTGTAGGTGTCGTCCAGCTTCTTGCCCGAAGCGCCGGCCATGTAGATGTTCAGCGACTGGGCCTGGTCGATCCACTTCTGGCGGCGCGCGGCGGCTTCCACCAGCCACGTCGTTTCCACTTCGAAGGCGGTGGCGTAGAGCGCCTTGATATCTTGCGGCACGCGGTCGATCGGGCGCAGCGAACCGTCGAAGTGCTTCAGGTCCATGACCATCACGTCGTCCCACAGGCCCAGGCGCTTGAGGTCGCGCACCAGGTAGTGGTTGATCACGGTGAACTCGCCCGACAGGTTGGACTTGACCGACAGGTTGCCGAAGCACGGCTCGATCGAGGCGTCCACGCCGATGATGTTGGAGATGGTCGCCGTCGGCGCGATGGCCACGCAGTTGGAATTGCGCATGCCGTCCTGGCGGATCTTGGCGCGCAACTGCTCCCAGTCGAGGGTGGCCGAGCGGTCCAGCTCGACATAGCCGCCGCGGGCCTTCTCCAGCAGGTCCAGCGTGTCCAGCGGCAGGATGCCCTTGTCCCACAGCGAGCCCTTGTAGCTGGAGTAGCGGCCGCGCTCCTTGGCCAGCTCGGTCGAGGCCCAGTAGGCGTGGTAGCAGATGGCTTCCATCGAGCGGTCGGCGAATTCCACGGCTTCCTGCGAAGCGTAGGGAATGCGAAGTTCGTACAGCGCGTCCTGGAAGCCCATCAGGCCCAGGCCCACCGGGCGGTGGCGCAGGTTGGAGTCGCGCGCCTTCTTCACCGCGTAGTAGTTGATGTCGATCACGTTGTCGAGCATGCGCATGGCGGTGGAGACGGTCTTCTTCAGCTTCTCCTGGTCGACGGCGCCGTCCTTCAGGTGCTGCAGCAGGTTGACCGAGCCCAGGTTGCACACGGCGGTTTCGGTGTCGCTGGTGTTGAGCGTGATCTCGGTGCACAGGTTGGACGAGTGCACCACGCCGGCGTGCTGCTGGGGCGAGCGCACGTTGCAGGCATCCTTGAACGTGATCCAGGGATGGCCGGTCTCGAACAGCATGGTCAGCATCTTGCGCCACAGGTCGGTGGCCGGCAGGGTGCGGCTGGGCTTGATCTCGCCGCGGGCGGCCTTTTCTTCATAGGCCACGTAGGCGGCCTCGAAGTCGGCGCCGAACTTGTCGTGCAGGTCGGGCACATTGCTGGGCGAGAACAGCGTCCAGTTGCCCTTTTCCATCACGCGGCGCATGAACAGGTCGGGGATCCAGTTGGCCGTGTTCATGTCGTGCGTGCGGCGGCGGTCGTCGCCGGTGTTCTTGCGCAGCTCCAGGAACTCCTCGATGTCGAGGTGCCAGGTTTCAAGGTACGTGCAGACCGCGCCCTTGCGCTTGCCGCCCTGGTTCACCGCCACGGCGGTGTCGTTCACCACCTTCAGGAAGGGCACGACGCCCTGCGATTCGCCGTTGGTGCCCTTGATATGGGAGCCCAGGGCGCGAACACGGGTCCAGTCGTTGCCCAGGCCGCCGGCGAACTTCGACAGCAGGGCGTTTTCCTTGATGGATTCGTAGATGCCGTCCAGGTCGTCCGGCACGGTGGTCAGGTAGCAGGACGACAGCTGCGAGCGCAGCGTGCCGCTGTTGAACAGCGTGGGCGTGCTGGACATGAAGTCGAAGCTCGAAAGCACTTCGTAGAACTCGATGGCGCGCGCTTCGCGGTCGATCTCGTTCAGCGACAGGCCCATGGCCACGCGCATGAAGAAGGCCTGCGGCAGCTCGATGCGGCTCTTGCGCACGTGCAGGAAGTAGCGGTCGTACAGGGTCTGCAGGCCCAGGTAGTCGAACTTCAGGTCGCGGTCGGCCTTCAGGGCCGCACCCAGGCGAGCCAGGTCGAACTGCAGCAGCTTCTCGTCGAGCAGCTCGTTGTCCACGCCCTTCTTGATGAACTGCGGGAAGTAGTCGGCGTAGGTTTCGGCGCGCTCGGCGGGCGAGACTTCGCGGCCCATGATCTCCTTGAAGATCGTGTGCAGCAGCAGGCGCGCGGTGGCGAAGGTGTAGTCGGGGTCCTTCTCGATGAGCGTGCGGGCGGCCAGGATGGAAGCCTTGTACACCTCGTCCAGCGGCACGCCGTCGTACAGGTTGCGCATCGTCTCGGCCACGATGGGCTCGGCGCTGATGGATTCGCCCAGGCCGGCGCAGGCCGATTCGATCAGGCCCTTGAGTTCGCCCAGGTCGAGCGCCACGCGCTCGCCGCGGTCCAGCACGTGCAGGGTCGGGTGCTGCGGCACCTCGGGCTCGGCCTGGTGCGCGCGCTCTTGCGCACGGCGCTCGCGGTACAGCACGTAGGCGCGGGCGATTTCGTGATGGCCGCCGCGCATCAGGCCCAGTTCGACCTGGTCCTGCACGTCCTCGATGTGGAAGGTGCCGCCGCCCGGACGCGAGCGCATCAGCGCGCGCACCACGATCTGCGTGAGGCCGTCCACGGTTTCGCGCACGCTGGCCGAAGCGGCGCCTTGCGTGCCGTGCACTGCCAGGAAGGCCTTCATCATCGCGATGGCGATCTTGTTCGGCTCGAAGGGCACGACGGCCCCGTTGCGCCGGATGATCTGGTAGTTCGCAAGGGCAGCGCTGGTGGGCGGGCCGGCCACATCGCGGCCAGGGGCCGAGGCGGCGCCCGGCACGGGGCGCGAGATGACGGATGAAGGGTTCTGGGCAGTTTGCATTCGAGGTCCTTTTGAGCGACTTTTGTTGTTTGGGCGGTACTCCCGGTACCGGCTTCGCAGGGGGCTGGCATAGTGCAGCGGCCTGCGGTGAGCACACTATATATGGGGTGCAGGGGGGTCGCAATCTACTACAGATAGTGTTTTCCACTGTAGTTCACGGTGCACAACAAAAGTGTCGAAGAGGCGGTTGCGCCAGCGCGCCCGCCA
Source organism: Pseudomonadota bacterium (assembly GCA_018241905.1). GTDB lineage: Bacteria > Pseudomonadota > Gammaproteobacteria > Burkholderiales > Burkholderiaceae_C > Variovorax. The sequence goes on along the minus strand of JAFECZ010000017.1, from coordinate 647 downwards.
ATACTTGCCTTTGGATCCAAAGCCTAGAAAGGGCGCGGCCTGCAGGCCGATTCGCTCTTGCAGCCCGCATGGCTGCTGGCGTTGTGCGCTGACGCTTTCGGCTGGCAGGCGCGAGCCGCGTATGCATCGGCGCAACAGTCGCGATAGAGAGAATTCAGCGGGGTTGCGCCCGGGGTGGAAAGTAGCCGTCCGGCCAGCCCAACGCGCTGCGCAGTCGAGGCCAGTCGAAGCCCGGTCCGGGGTCGAGCTTGCGGCCGGGCGCGATGTGCTCGTGCCCCGCCACGTGCGAGATGGGATAGCGCTGCGCCAGGGCCGGCAGAAGGCTGGCGAGGGTTTCGTATTGCGCGGCCTCGAAGACATCGCCCTCGAGTCCCTCCAGCTCGATGCCGACGGAGTCGTCGTTGCAGTTGCTGCGGCCGCGCCACGCGGATGCGCCTGCATGCCAGGCCCGTGCGTCCGCATCGACGAACTGCCACAGCTCGCCGTCGCGCCGTACATAGAAGTGCGCAGAAACTTCCAGTCCGCGAATGCCCTGGAAATAAGGGTGCGCGTCCCAGTCGAGCGTGTTGGAGAACAGGCGCTGCACCTCGTCGCCCCCATACTGGCCCGGCGGCAGGCTGATGGAATGAAGCACGATCAGGTCGACC
>JAFECZ010000179.1 GCA_018241905.1 Pseudomonadota bacterium | reverse complement strand
CGCGCGGCTTGGGGGTTCTGCTTCCGGCCTGGATGGCGCGGCAGACGGCGACCGCGGTGCCTCTCGTGAAATCAAGACGCGGCTATGGCCGGCCTGCCATCGCACTATGCAGCCCTCGGGGTGACGCGCCACTCGGCCGACAACTTTCGGGCTGACGGAAGGTCTGGTCGCCGCACCTTACGACGGGTCGCGGCTTTTCGCGCAGAATGGAGGTCTCAGCAATGGCAATTGTGGGCCGAGAGGCCCCGGCGAAATGCGAGCGCCGAGCATCTTCAAGGTGTCGGTGACTCGCAGTCTTCGCTTCCGGGCGCCGCCCCCGAAGACTCGTACCGCGCCTCGAAGGCTCGGGAAGTTCACCCCTGCCGCGGCGAGAGCGGTGCGTGCGCGCGATAAAGGCGGCCCACTCGTACCGTTCCGACTGCCGGTGTGCCGCTTCAATGAACCTGCGCCAGAACCTGCGCTAGAACCGGCGGAACAGGTCGCTGGTACCCGACAAGCGTTGATAGGACAGACGCCTGCACAGCGATGAGGCGGGAGACCTCCGGTCGGGCCAGTGTCTTGAGGGGCGGCTTCTGATCGCTTGGAATGAATCCTATGGGGCGAGCGCGCAGCGTAGCGTGAGACGCGTGCCACTGGGCCCCGAATCGATGGCAAGTTCGCCGTCCAGCCGTCGCGCGCGGGTCCGCATGCTGGCCAGCCCCATGCCCGCAACGGGCGACGTGTTCTGGGCCGTCTGCGCCGTGAAGCCGCGGCCGTCGTCATGCACTTCCAGCTGCAGCGCGCAGCGTTCTGCCGCGATGCGCACCCGTACCTGGCGCGCACCGCTGTGCTTGATGACATTGGCCAATGCTTCCTGCAGCACGCGCAGGAAGTCGAGTGCGCGCCGGCTGCCCAGGCGGCAGCCTTGCAGGCCCTCGAGCTGCCATCGGCAATCGATACCCGCCACTTCCAGCAGGCGCGTGCTGCGGTGGCGCAGCGGCGCGATGCGCTCGGCCAGGTCTTGGGTGTCGTCGAAGGCGGAGTTCTCGATGATCAGGCGCAGGTCGTCGTTGACTTCGCGCAGGGCCCACAAGGCCGGGTCGTGGCGCGTGCGCGTGTCGCTTTGCAGCGCATGCATGTGGCTGCTGATGGTCATGCCGAGCCCGTCGTGCAGGTCGCGCACGAGGTTCAGTCGCTCGGTCAGGCGCGTCTGCTCCAATTGCGCCTCGTGTTGGCGCTGCATGCCTTCAGCCAGGCGCTGCGAGGCTTCGTCCACGCGCCTTTGCAGCACCTGGTTGAAATGCTCTACAAGGCGCATGCCATCCACCATGCGCCTGGTCAGCGCGAAGGAAATGCCCAGCAGCGTGGCGCACGAGGACAGCGCCAGGTAGTAGCCGTTGCCCGGAAGTACGCGCAGGAACACCAGCGTGTCGTGGATGCCGATGCCCACCGACAGCACAGGCAGGCGGCCAGCACCACCGCTTCGGCGCAGCGGCTGAGGAAGGCGTGCGACACGAGCAGGGTGCAGGCGCACCTTCGTGGCCATGTTCCTGCATGAGCGCCAGTCGGCGTGACTGCAGGGCCTGGAAGGGGCCTTCCGACACTTCGGTGGTACCACGCAGGAGGTGCTCGTGGACAACGCCCGGGCGCTGGTCAACGAGCGCTATGCGTCATTTCGGGACTGGCGAGCTCTCCTGGCAGCGGCTTTGGTCTCGGAGGTCGGGCAATCTTGGGAAGCCTCTTGCTTCAGCCATGCGAGGAATGACATGAGGCGAGGCTTGGAGGCGCATTCCTCGCGGTAGACGGCGTAGTAGGACAAAGGGGACAAGACCATCAGGTCCGGCAAGAGCCGCACAAGGCGACCAGATGCGACGTCGTTGCAGGCCATGACGCTTCGCGCAAGTGCGATTCCTTGCCCATCCACCGCCGCCTGCAGGACCGCCGCCGAATTGTTGATGCGGTGGCCACGCTCGACAGGCGCCTTTGACACTCCCACGCGCTCAAACCAGGTTTCCCAGGTCACATAACCAGCGTTGCTGTCCCCCGTCATGTCGTGAATGAGGGTGTGATCGAGCAGGTCTATTGGGGTTCGAACGTTGAGCTTCTTGAAGAAGGCTGGAGAGCACACCGGAAAGACAGCTTCCTCCATCAGCTTCTCGGCAACCAGGCCGGGCCAGTTTCCGGCGCCATAGCGCACGCCGATGTCGATGCGTTGAGCCACGAAGTCGACGATTCGCTGATTCGTGTCCAGCAACAAATCGGTGTCTGGGTCCTGTGCGGAGAAGCTCTCGATGCGAGGCAGAAGCCACTGGGAGGCAAACGCTGGGCTGACGGTGAGCTTCAAGGTGTTTTGCGACGAGGACTCTTTCAGCTTGGCCATGCCAAGGCTCAATCGGTCGAAGCCCGCCCGTATGTCCGGCAGCGCTGTCAATGCGGCCTCTGTCGGGACGATGCGCTGGCGGCCACTGGTTGTCCGAATGAAGAGAGGCACCCCCAACCAGTCTTCCAGGCTCCGGACCAACTGTCCGACGGCGGCTGAACTCACGTTGAGCTCGTTGCCCGCTGCAGAAAAGCTCTGGTGACGAGCAGAAGCTTCAAAGGCCTTCAGGGCATTGAGGTAGGAAGGAGCGCTCACGGGAAAGTATTTCTTTAATGGCAGCAAAGAATAAGCCATTTGCCCAGTTTGCGCTGAGTAGGAAGAATCCCCTCATGACAGCAAAGAGAAACTGCTCCTGTGTGTGCCTCGAAGCTGAATCAAAGAAAGCATTTCTTTGGCGCGACAGATGTGCAGTGAACAACCAACTCTCACGGATAGCCAACATGGTCTTTCTCCAAATCACATTGAAGGTCGAAGCACAAAACCGTCCCGCTGCGGCCGAGGTCTACAGCCGCTATCGCGAACCGTTCCGGCAAGACGTGCCCGGTGCCCAGTCAAAACAGCTTCTGGTGCGGGACGAAGACGTGCAGGTGCTGCACGCCTTCGACAACCGCGAGCACGCACAGGGCTACCTGACGAGCGCGCTGTTTACATCCGACGTTGTGGTGGAACTGAAGCCTCTGCTGGCCGGTGAGCCGGACGTCCGCATCTACGACGTTGCTTGAGACGGGCAGCGTCATCTACATCGAGAACGAGGAAGAACTTGATGCAAGACTGGAACAATTACCGCACCGAACTGGTCGCCCGCGTCGGCGACTTTGCCAAGCTCAGCCCCGGCGCCGTCAGCGGCCTGGCTGCAATCGAGAACAGTGCCGTCAAATCTGGCCTCTTGGGCGCCAAGATGCATGAACTGATTGCACTGGCCGTGGCGGTACCCACGCGCTGCGACGGCTGCATCAGCGTCCACACCAAGAAGGCCGTGGAGGCTGGCGCCACTCGCGAAGAAATCGCCGAAGCCCTGAGCGTCGCCATGGCACTCAATGCAGGCGCTGCTCTCACCTATACCGCGCGGGTCCTCGACGCGCACTCCGCCTTGGCTACTGCCTAACTGTGTGCCGCGGGCCGGGACTCAAGACACGGAGACCGGTCCGCCCCGACATCCCCACTGACAGATGCTCATCAACGCCGACTTTTCTGCGCCGGTCACGATTACCCCCGAAAACTACCGATGGATCGCCTCGCCGCAGGCCGGTGTCGAGCGCGTCATGCTCGACCGAGTAGGCGGCGAAGTCGCGCGTGCCACCAGCTTGGTGCGGTATGCACAGGGCTCGAGTTTTCCGGCTCACATGCATCCTGGTGGTGAAGAAATCCTGGTTCTGTCGGGCATCTTCTCGGACGAGCATGGCGACTACCCCGCGGGCTGGTACCTTCGGAATCCTCCTGGTTCCTCACACCGTCCCCACAGTCACCCGGGCACGCTGATCCTTGTGAAGCTGTGCCAGATGCAGCCCGACGACGACAAGACCGTACGCGTCAACACGGGCGACCCCGCCAATTGGCAAGTTGTAGATCGCCGGAACACTTGCACGCTCTTCGATAGTGACGCAGAGCGCGTGTACATGGAAAGACTAGGTGACGGCGGTTTGCTTGAAGTTGCAGCTTCGGGTGGTATCGAAATCTTCGTCCTGTCCGGAATGCTCTCTGTTGATGGGGAGCGCGTCTCCAACGGCAGCTGGATTCGTTTGCCGGGTGGGACTCGCCCGGCTATTCACTCTATGGGGGAATCCAAGGTCTTCGTGAAGAGCGGGCATCTCGATTCTCTAGATGTCCAGAGGATTCCGCGATGACCGAAACATCGGTTGTCATTATTGGCGGTGGCTTGAGCGGCCTGTACGCCGCCTACCTCCTAGAAAAGAATGACATTCACGACTACGTCGTGCTCGAAGCGCGGTCGCGTCTCGGTGGCAGATTGCTGTCCGAGACTGCAAGCGACGCTCGCTTCGATCTCGGGGCTACGTGGTATTGGCCAGAGATGCAGCCAGACTTTGACGAAGTGGTAAGGGAACTGGCGCTGCGGACCTTCCTGCAGCATGAAACCGGAATGGTCATTGTTGAGCAGACCGCAACTGCGCCCGTTTCTCGCTTCAACGGCCTGTACTCCGAATCGCCTCAGTCGCTGCGCTTCGACGGAGGCATGGCTTCCTTGATCGACGCACTGGCCAAGCGAATTCCGATTACAAAGGTCCTGTCCGGGCATCGCGTGCTTCGCATCGAACAAGCAGACAAGTCTGCGACGGTGGTCGAAGCCATGGGTCCTGACGCCGCTCCATATCGGGTGCGGACAAGACATGTGTTTCTCGCCGTGCCGCCACGACTAGTTGTCGACAGCATTGCGTTTCAACCGCCGTTGCCGACTCAACTTGCGCGAGACTGGGCTGAATGTCCCACCTGGATGGCACCCCACGCAAAGTATGTCGCCGTCTACCCTCGGCCGTTCTGGCGTGATCAGGGACTGTCTGGCAGCGGCCGAAGCTACAGCGGGCCCATGGTTGAGATTCACGACGCCTCACCCCCTGAAGGGCAAGGAGCAATCTTTGGCTTTATCGGAGTTCCCGCCGTGACTCGCCAGAAGGTGAAGCCCGAGGCGCTGCTAGACCTGTGCCGCGCGCAGATGGGGCGGCTGTTCGGGGCAGACGCTCGCACCCCGACTGCCGACTGGATCAAGGATTGGTCGAAAGACGAATTCACTGCGACCGCGGCCGACGTCAATTTTGGTGGGGGCCATGCCACCGCGCCTGCGGCAACACTGCGGGATGACAGCTGGGAAGGTCGCATCGCCGGGATCGCCAGCGAATGGTCTCCTGACTTCTCAGGGTACGTTGCCGGCGCCATAGATGCAGCCAAGAGAGGCCTTGCCCCACTGCTCGCCAAGCAGATCGCGAGGGCAAACATTGACGGCTGCAGTGCGTAGCACATGGAGGCAAGATGAAGAAGACGTATCGCGCAATTCAGGCATCTTCCGCAGGGGTCCTCGAACTGGTGGAGAGGCCTCGCCCCGTACCGAGCGCCGGCGAGGTGCTTCTGGAGGTGGAAGCCTGTGGTATTTGCGGAGCTGACACCGGCGACATCAACGCTGTGAGGGATGCGCCGCGTGTACCAGGCCATGAGATCGTCGGCCGAATCGCAGAAGTTGGCGCGAATGTGTCGGCCATGTGGAAGGTTGGCTCACGTGTCGGCGTCGGGAGGCTGGGAGGCCATTGCAACGCGTGCAACATGTGCCGCCAGGGAATCTTCCAGCTCTGCCGCAACCAGCAGTTCGTGGGAAGTAGCTGCGATGGCGGCTACGCTGAAATGGTGGTGGCCCGGGCGACAGGCCTGGTGGCCATCCCCGAGTCTCTCAATTCAGTTGAGGCCGCGCCGCTGCTGTGCGCTGGTCTTGCTACCTTCAACGCCATGCGTAAGTCTGGAGCTCTGGCGGGCGATCTGGTTGCAGTTCAAGGCATTGGGGGATTGGGCCATCTCGCGCTCCAGTACGCCCGAAAGATGGGCTTCAGAGTGGTAGCCGTCGGGCGTGGCGGTGACATCGCCGAGGAGGTGAGGGCGCTTGGCGCGCATCGCTATATCGATACTAACGTCGAGGATCCCGTAAAGGTCCTGCAGGGAATGGGGGGGGCTCAGCTCGTCCTATCGACCATCACTGACAGCACTGCGGCATCCAAGCTCGTGGCGGCACTGGCGCCCCAGGGGAAGTTTCTCGTTGTTGGCGTGGGCAAAGACCCGCTTACGGTTGCCCCTGGCCTCATGGTCTCAGGTGAGCGAGTGATCCAAGGCTCCATCACCGGCACCTCATACGACTCCGAGCGGACGCTGGATTTCAGCGTGCTGGCGGATGTTCATCCCCTTATTGAAACCATGCCGCTGGAGCGTGCCGCTGAGGCCTACAAGCGTATGGCTTCCGGTCAGGTGAAGTTCCGCATGGTTCTCACCATGGGCGACTAGAGAAAGCGTTATGAAGGTAAACAGTTCAGTTCTACGACTCGCCGTTGCACAGGCATTGTCGGGCGCCAACTCCACCGTTGTGTACTCCACCGGGGCCATCATTGGCCACATGCTGGCCCCTCGGCCAGAGCTCGCCACGCTCCCTATCACCATGTTCGTTATCGGGATGGCTCTGGCCACATTGCCGGCAGGACAGATTGCGCGGCGTTACGGACGATCTCGGGCATTCCAGCTCGGAAACCTTTGTGGCGTGCTGATGGGGCTGATTGGCTCGCTGGGCATCGTCCAGAGCTCGTTCGCGCTGTTTTGCTTGGCAACAGTCTTTGGTGGGGCCTATGCAGCAGTAGTGCTGAGCTTCCGATTTGCTGCAGCGGAATGCGTGGCGCCTGAGGATAAGCCCAAGGCACTTTCGACGGTGCTCGCCGGCGGCGTTCTCGCAGGTGTGGTGGGACCGCAGATCGTCAGTGCGACCATGAATTCCTGGGCCCCGCATGCATATAGCCTGACCTACATCTGTTCGGCAATCGTCGCCGTGTTGTCTGCCGCGGTATTGAGCGGGGTGAAGTTCACCCCCATCAAGCGAAGCGATGGTCCCGCTATCGCTCGACCGCTCGGGCCCATCGTGCGGCAGCCTCGCTTCAATGTGGCGCTGCTGTGCGGGACGGTTAGCTATCTACTGATGAACTTCATGATGACCAGCGCACCGCTGGCCATGGAGCTTTGCGGCATTTCCCGCTCCTACTCAAACTTCGGGATTGAGATGCACGTCATCGCGATGTACGCGCCGAGCTTTTTCACCGGGAGCTTCATCAAGCGTTTCGGCGAAAGCAAAATCATCCTGGTCGGACTGGCACTCACAGCCCTCGCTGCCGTCACGGGGCTTGCCGGCATCACGGTTCAGCACTTCTGGGTAGGCCTTGTCTTGCTAGGTCTGGGCTGGAACTTCGGCTTCCTGGGCGCGTCCGCGCTGGTCCTGAAGTGTCATGCGCCGGAGGATGGTCCTCGTGTCCAGTCCATCAACGACTTTGTGGTCTTCGGTGCTATGGCCGTTGGCTCTTTTGCATCCGGCAGCCTTCTGACGACTTTTGGATGGAACTGGGTCACCGGGCTAATGCTCCCACCAGTGGTGGTCGCAGGCCTGTCGTTGCTGTGGTTGGCCAAGTCTCGAGCGACTACGGCCACATGCACCGGTCGCGATGCGGTTGTCGATCCGGCCACGGCAAATGGCCAAGCATCGGCAATTGACTGAGGGTTAGTCAGAAATCTCAACAACCCTCAACGGTCTGCAGAAGCAGCATGCCCTTCACCCCTTCATGGCTGGGCGTAGAACTCTTCCATGTTCAGCGCCACCCCGCTGCGGTAGCGCCGGCGCATCCTGACCCGCATTGCTCAATCCATTAGAAAGGCTGTATGAATATACAGTATTAAGCCAGAGGACGATTGCCGTTCAGGCGCTTTTTCGTACGGGCAGTAGTGGCGATCCGCTCCTCACGAGGGCCGCCGTTCCTCGTAGACTTTTTCTGACGGAACTCTCTGGAAATAGAGATTTATGTGGATTGAGATGAAAATATAGAGAAAATCTTATTTCCGTAGAGTTTTTTCAACACCCAATGGCCCTCCCGCTCGGCTACAACGCACTGATTTCCCGCTTCAACCTGTCGGTGCCGCCGCTTCATCAGACGTTTTGGCTTGGGGAGCGCGCTGCGGAGTCTCGCGTTCAGGCGGCCGACGGCACGGAGCGCGTCGAGCTGCCCCGCGGGCGCACTTCTGCTGAACAAACCACTGTAGAACAGCTCACCTTCGCGTTGAAGCGGGAGCACCTGAATCTCACGGTGTTGGGAGCCCTCTTTGAACAGCAGCAGGTCCTCGTAGACATCCAGGGTTGGCTCACTAGTAAGCCCACTTCCGTTTACGCCCGCCAAGCCGGCTACCTTGCCCACTGGCTGGCCGGTGCGACCTTCGACTTCCGAGCGCCCGTCGGGGCCCCGCGCGTGCGGCTGCTCGATTCAGCTGAGTACCTGGTAGGCCCGGAAACCTCCAGCCCGCAATTCGCGGTCGTCAACAACCTGCTCGGGTCTCGGGCGTTCAGTCCGCTCGTACGCAAGACCGCGCAACTGCAGGCGCTGCTGGCTGAAGACCTGCGCAGTAAGGTGACTCAGGCGATGAATGCCATCGAGCCCGAAATGCTTAGCCGCGCCGTGGACTACCTGTACCTTTCAGAGACCCGCTCTACCTATGGCATCGAAGATGAGGTCCCCGACAGCAGTCGCGCAGCCAAGTTTCGGCATCTGCTCGAAGTCGCCGGGGAGCCTGGCGAACTCACCGAAGAGCAACTGTGCGAGTGGCAGAACCTCATCGTGACGGAGTTGAGTGCCGAATACAGCTATCGCACGTCCCAGAACTGGCTGTCGCGGCCGGGGCGGCTACGGAACATTGCTGACTTCATCCCCCCGCCATCTGAACTGGTGGATCCCATGATGCAAGCCGTTGGCCGGGTGGCCGCGTGCGCCACCGATGGCACGCTTGACCCAGTGGTGGCGGCGACTTGCTCCGCTTTCGGTCTGGTCTTTGTGCACCCGTTTTTTGATGGCAACGGGCGGCTGCACCGCTTCCTACTCCACCACGTACTGCGCCAATCCGGCTTTACGCCGGCGGGTGTGGTGTTGCCCATCTCGGCCCGCATGCTCAAACAGTTGGACCGCTACTCGAGCCTGCTGAGAACGTACTCGAAGCCGCGCACGGCCCTGTTGAACTACCGCTTGGATAGCGACAGTGCCACCATCCAGGTGACCTCGCCTCAGCCCCTATGGCTCTACGCCTACTTCGACGCTACTGAGCTGTGTGAGTTCGTGCTCCAGTGCTGCAAGCTTTGCGTGGAGGAGGACCTGTCCGCGGAGGTGGAGTATCTGAGAAGTCACGACCAGGCTGTGAGGGAACTGGAAACCTGGCTGGATATGCGCCAGGCGAAACTGAACGCGCTCATTGACATCATCGTCCAAGGGCACGGCACCCTGTCCCGGCGGAAACGCAACTTCGTCCAAGAGCTCTCAGACGAGCAGGTGCAGCGGATCGAGGAGGTGGTTGCCCGCCATTTCGACGAGTACATCGACAAGCGCGTGTAGAGGCTTTTGCTCGTGAACCTCCCTTTCGTAGAGGTTTTTGCAGATTCATAGCCCTTCTGCCGGAAGCAAGCGGCT
>JAFECZ010000178.1 GCA_018241905.1 Pseudomonadota bacterium | reverse complement strand
AGATGGTGGAACTCACCCAGTCCGAGCTGCAGGAGCGCGCCAGCCAGCCCGCGGGCCGGTTGAAGATCTCGGCCCCCCACGGCATGGGCCAGGGCGACTTGCCGAACCTGCTGGCCGAGTTCATGGGCCACTACCCCGACGTGAACATCAGCCTGCACCTGAGCAGCCGTTCGCTGGACATGGTGGACGAGGGCATCGACGTGGCCCTGCGCCTGGGCCCGATCGAAGACCAGAACCTGATCGTGCGCCGCCTGGTGCAGGTCAACCTGGTGCTGTGCGCCTCACCGCGCTACTGGCGGGCGCACGGCATGCCCAAGCGCCCCGCCGACCTGGCCAACCACGTGGCGCTCACCGGCTCCAACGCGGGGCCGAACCCGCAGTGGCGCTTCGAGGAAAACGGCCAGCCGATCGACGTGCCGGTGAAAAGCCGCATGGACGCCACCGAGGGCGGCCCGTTGGTGCAGGTGGCGCTGCAGGGTTTCGGCATGGTCTACCTCCCCGCCCTGCTGGTGCAGCCGCACATCGACCACGGGGAACTGGAGCCGGCGCTGGAGCCTTATGTGCGCAAGGACATGTGGCTGTATGCCGCCTACCTGCAACGCCGGCACAACAGCGCGGCGCTGCGCGCGCTGCTGGATTTTCTGGAGACACGCATCGGCCAGCGCGCCAGGCAATTGACCCGGCACGCACCAGCCTAGGCGCCTGCGCCTTCAGCCCAGGTTCTTCTGGAAGAAAGCCAGGGTGCGCTCGCGGGCCACGCTGGCGGCTTCGGCCTTGTAAGCGCCGCGATGGTCGCAATTGAAGCCGTGGTCCGCGGCGTACATGTGCACGACGACCTCGGGATGCGCCTTCTCGAACGCCTGCACCGAATCCACCGGAATCCAGTGGTCCTTGTTGCCGAAGTGCGCCAGCACCGGCACCTTGGGCTGGCGGGCAACCTCTTCCGGCGTCGTCATGCCGCCGCCGTAGTAGGGCACTGCAGCCGACAGGCCGGTGAGGCTGCTGGCCGAGCGCCAAGTCAGCAGGCCACCCCAGCAGTAGCCGACGATGCCGACCTTGCCCGCCTTGGCCGCGTAATCCACCGCGGCCTGCAAGTCCTGCATGACGCCGGGTGCCGGCAGGCCCTCGACGGCCATCTTCAAGGCGAAGCCTGCCTTCATGTCTTCTTCGCTGTAGCCCAGGTCCACGCCTTGCTTGACGCGATGGAAGGTGGACGGTGCCACGGCCAGGTACCCGTCGGCCGCATAGCCGTCCGCCACCGAGCGGATGTGCGCATTCACGCCGAAGATCTCCTGCACCACCACCACGGCGCCCTTGGGCGCGCCGGCGGGCTCGGCCACATAAGCGGGAAAGGCAAAGCCGTCCTTTGCGTGCAGTTCGATGAATTGACCCATGTTCAAGCTCCTTGTCAGACACTGGTGTAATCGCCTGCGGTTGTAACCGACCCCAGTCTTTCGTGCAGGAGCGAATCGAATGAACCCACCCATTGTCTTGATCACCGGCGGCAGCCGCGGCATTGGCGCGGCCACGGCCTTGCTGGCCGCGCAGCGCGGCTTCGCGGTGGCCATCAACTACGCGCGCCAGGCCGACGCCGCCCAGCAACTGGTGCAGCGCATCCAGGCCGAAGGCGGCCGCGCGATGGCGGTGCAGGCCGACGTGGGCGACGAGGCCCAGGTGCTGCGCATGTTCGGCGAGGTCGACGCGAAGTTGGGCCGGCTGTCTGCCCTGGTCAACAACGCCGGCATCGTCGACATGAAGGCGCGCCTGGACGAGATGAGCGTTGCGCGGCTCGAGCGCATGATGCGCATCAACGTCGTGGGCGCCTTTGTCTGCGCACGCGAGGCGGTGCGGCGCATGAGCACCCGGCATGGCGGCAGCGGCGGCGTCATCGTCAACCTGTCGAGCGCGGCCGCGCGGCTGGGCTCGCCCGAGCAGTACATCGACTATGCGGCCAGCAAGGGCGCCATCGACACGCTCACCATTGGACTGGCCAAGGAAGTGGCGCAGGAAGGCATCCGCGTGAACGGCGTGCGGCCCGGCCTGATCGACACCGAGATCCACGCCTCGGGCGGAGACCCCGACCGCGCCTTCCAGCTCGCGCACACGGTGCCGATGAAGCGCACCGGCACCGCGCAGGAAATCGCCAACGCCATCGTCTGGCTGATGTCGGCCGAGGCGAGCTACGTCACCGGCACGACCATCGACGTCACCGGAGGAAGATGAAGCCCCCCGGGGGAGCGACCCCACCTTGGGCCCGGCAAAACCGGTTCCCCGGTGCAGGACAGGGTTGGGGTGCGGGGTAGCGAAGTCAGCAGCCTAGTTCGCGTAGCGCTGCGCGAACGTCTTCGGGCGAGCGCACCTGCACGGCTTGCAGGCCGCAGGCTCGCGCACCCAGCACGTTCTCGTCGAGGTCGTCGAAGAAGAGCAGCGCCTGCGGCGCCAGGCCGATCTCGCGGCACACGTGCTCGAAGGCGGCAGGCTCGGGCTTGCGCAGGCCGATGTCGGACGAGGTGAAGACCTTGTCGAAGGCCGGCTCGACGCGCGGGAAAGCCGCACGCCACGCGGCATGGTGGCTCTTGTTGGTGTTGCTGAATGCGTAGCAGGGCAGGAAGCGCCGCGCGGCCTCGATGGCGTCCAGCGTCTGGCCGATCTCCGCGCGGAAGATGGCATTCCAGCCCGACTCGATCTGCTCGTCGCTGGCATCGAGCCGGAGCTTGCGGCGCAAGGTGTCGAAATACTCGGCGCCCGTGAGTTCGGCGCGCTCGTGGCGCCGGTAGTCCTCATCGTGCGAGAACGCCTGGCGCATCGCCGCGGGAGACATGGAAGACATCGGCGCCCATCGCGCCAGCGCATCGGCAAAGTCGAACTCGAACACGACGCCGCCCAGGTCGAACAGCAGGGCCTTCACCCGGCTGCTGTCGAAAGCCGCGCTCATGGCACGAGATGCTCGATGCGCGCCCGCACCTGCGTGCCGTCCACGATCAGTTCGCCCGCCGAGATGGGCAGCGTGAAGCGGCGCGGCCCGGCGCTGCCGGGGTTGACGTAGAGCACGCCATCGCGCTCCTCGACCAGCGGCCTGTGCGAATGACCGGTCACCACCACGCCAACGCCGGCAGAGGCCGGATCGATGTCCAGCAGCGCCAGGTCGTGCAGTGCGTAGATGAAGAGCTCGCCCGCCTGCAGGAAGTCGGTTTCCGGCACCTGCATGGCCCAGTTGTCGCGGTCGTTGTTGCCGCGAACGGCGGTGACCGGCGCGATCTTCGCCAGCTGGTCGAGGATGTCCTGCGATCCGATGTCGCCGCCATGCACGATGTAGTCGCTGCCCTGCAGCCAGGCCAGCGCCTCGGGCCTGAGCAACCCGTGGGTGTCCGAGATGAGTCCGATGCGCAGGGTCATGGCGTCACTGCGGCGACTGCTGCAACTGGTCGGCCCATTGCACCACCTGCGCCACCACGGCATCGCTGGCGGCGGCCAGCGCCTTGACGCCGCCAGCCGCATCCGCGGTGGGCGCCGGCGCCTGCGCGCTGAAGGTGCGCTGGCCCAGCACGCGGTCGCCCGCACCCGTGGTGTTCATCAGGGTCGCGCGCACGCGCACCATGCCCACGCTGCTGCCGGCCGATTCGAAATACTGCGAGAACTCCTCCAGCGTCAGCCGCAGGCTGTTGGGCACCTTGCCCTGCACCCGCGCGATGTTGGTGCCCTCTTCCGCACCCAGCACCACCCGGCGCTGCGCCAGCGCCTCGCGCAGCCGCTGCTCCAGCAAGCGGGTCGGCGGCACGCTCCAGCGCGCCAGCGAATACGGGCGCAGTTCGTTGGGGTCCGCATAGCCGAGCCGGTACAGGATCTGTGCGCCGTCCAGCCGGGCGGGCGCATCGATGTGCGGCAGCAGGATGGGCGGCAGTTGGCTGGTGGGCGTGATCGTGGCCGCGGCAGTGCCGCTCGGCCCGGCGCCGAAGTCGTACAGGCTCGCACGCTGCGGCCGCTCGGGCAGCGCACCGCAGGCGGCCAGCAGGCCCGCCGCCAGGGCCACAGCGGCCGCGGCGGCAAGGGGGGTCGTTCGAAGCTTCGTCTTCATGTCGGGCTCTCAGGGGCGTGCAGCGGTGGCGGGAACGGCGGGCACCGCAAAGCCGGGCTCGCCCGGGCCGGGAATGCTCTTGCCGGTGCCGAACAGCAGCGACTGCGGGTTCTCGTTGATGTTCTCGGCCGCGCGGCCCAACCGCCGCACCGCCAGGGCCGTGTCGTCGGCCACGCGGTTCACGCGCGGCAGCGTGGTGGTGTTGAACGAATCCAGCGCCTGGCTCAGCCCCTCGGTGCTCGACGCAAGTCGGTCGAGCGCGCCGCCCTCGGCATTGACGCGCGTGACGGTGGTGTTGAGGTTGTTGGCCACGCGCGAGACATCGCCTGCGGCCTTCTTGACGCTGACCATCGTGGTGCGCGTGTTGTCCACCAGCGGCACGATGCCGTCCTTCACGGTGGCGTCCAGCCGCTGGGTGAGCTGGTTGGCGCTGCTGGCAACCTTCGCAATGTTTTCCAACGCATCGGCCACGCGCTTCTGGTTCTCGTCGCCCACCAGGGCATTGACCTTCTGCGTGGCGCGCTCCACCTGGTCGAGGATGGCTTCCCCGCGCTCCTGCAGCTTGGCCAGCGACGAGGGCTTGAGCGGAATTTGCGGCGGGTTGTTGTTGTCGGGCTTGAGCGGCTCCTGCGAGGTGCCGTCATCGTTGAGCGCGATGGCCGCCAGGCCGGTCACGCCCTGGTAGCTCAGGGCGGCATAGCTGGACTTGGTCAGCGGCACGCGCTCGTCCACCGAAATGCGAACAAGCACGTTGCCGCGCACCTTGGGGTCGAAATCGATGGACTGCACCTTGCCCACCATGATGCCGCGGTAGCGCACCGTGGCTTGCGGCTGCAGGCCGCTGACCGGATCGCTGGTGGACAGTTCGTAGATGTTGCGCACCGCGGTGTCTCGCGTGAACCAGAGCACCAGCGCAACGATCAGGCCGATCAGCCCGATGACGAAAGCGCCGGCGACAAAGGCATGGGCTTTGTTTTCCATGTCGTTCTACCTTCCGGAAACAGTGGGCCGCTCGTGCAGGGCCTGCGCCGCGCGCTGGCCCCGGCCGCCCAGGAAGTACTTCTGAATGAAGGGATGCGGGTTGGCCATCACCTCGGCCGCCGTGCCGGTGACGACCACATGCTGGTCGGCCAGCACCGCGATGCGGGTGCTGAGGTCGAACAGCGTGTCCAGGTCGTGCGTGACCATGACCACGGTGAGTCCCAGCTCGCGATGCAGGCTGCGCAGCAGGTCGCAGAAATCGTCGGCGCTCTCGGGGTCCAGGCCGGCGGTGGGCTCGTCCAGCAGCAGCAGCGGCGCATCCATGATGAGGGCACGCGCCAGCGCCACGCGCTTGACCATGCCGCCGGACAGGGCCGAAGGCATCTTGTGCGCATGCTCGGGGCCCAGGCCCACCATCTGCAGCCGCACCATGGCAGCGTCGCGGATGAGCTCGTCGGGCAGCACCTTGAGTTCGCGCAGGGCGAAGGCAATGTTGTCCAGCACATTGAAGGCCGAGAACAGGGCCCCGCGCTGGAAGAGCATGCCCACCTTGGCCGCGCCCGCCGCGCTCAGATCGGCCGGCGGCGCTCCGAACACCGAGACGTTTCCGCGCGTGGGCTTTTCCAGCCCCAGGATCTGGCGCAGCAGCACCGTCTTGCCGGTGCCCGAGCCACCCACCAGGGAGAGCACTTCGCCGCGCCGGATGTCGAGGTCCAGGTCCTTGTGCACCACCTGCGACTCGCGGCCCGGCGACTTGAACACGGTCCACAGCTTGCGGATCTCTACCGCGTTCTCGCTGCCCGCTGCCTGGCCGCCTGCGGCTGCGCCGCCGGCCAGAGGCGAAGAAGAAATGATCGGCTCGCTCATCAACGGAAGCCTACGCCCTTGAACAGGATCGCGAACAGCGCATCGACCAGGATCACGATGGTGATGGAGATCACCACCGAGCTGGTGGTGCGCCGGCCCAGGCTCTCGGTGTTGGGCAGCACGCGCATGCCGTGGTAGCAGGCAATGAGCGCGATGAGCACGCCGAACACCGCGGATTTCGACAGTGCCAGCCAGATGTTGGCCAGTGGCACGGCGCGCGGCAGCGCCTGCATGAAGTATGCGGGCGAGATGCCCAGCGTCAGGTCGGCCGCGATCATGCCGCCCAGCATGGCGGCTGCCGCCGTCCAAAGGCTGATCAGGGGCATGGCCAGCGCCAGCGCGAGCACGCGCGGCAGCACCAGGCGAAAGCCGTGCGGAATGCCCATGACGCGCATGGCGTCCAGCTCCTCTGTCACGCGCATCACGCCGATCTGCGCCGTCATCGCCGAGCCGGAACGCCCCGCGATGAGCACGGCCGCCAGCACCGGCCCCAGCTCGCGGATCAGCGACAGGCCCAGGATGTTGACGATGAAAGTCTCGCCCCCGTACTGGCGCAACTGCTGCGAGGTGAGGTAGGCCAGCACGATGCCGATGAGCAGCCCCACCAGCGCCGTGATGGGAAGCGCCGTGGCGCCGGTGCTGTACAGGTGGCCGGAGATGTCGCGCCACGGCGCGCGATGCGGCGCACGCAGCATGGTGCCCAGGTCGAGCACGAACTGCCCGATGAGCGTGATGAAGCGCCGCGCTGTTTCCAGCATGCGCGGACCGCGGTTGGCGAAGCGCAGGAAGTGATCCCAGAGCGTGGGCTTGGGGTCTTCCGGCTCGCGCACGGTGTACTGCGCCACCTGGTCGAGCACGGCGCGCTGCGATGCGCTCAGCTCGAGCTTTTCGGGCCAGCGGTGCTGCCAGTGGTTCCACAGAAGTTGTCCGCCGATGTGGTCGAGCTGGCCGATGGGCCGCAGGTCCCAGGCAGGCGAATCCGGCGGCGTTTGCTCCAGCATCGCCATCAGCGCCTTCCAGTTGCGCTGCGACGAAAAGGCCAGCGCGGTCCAGCAGCCTTGCGCCACCACCGCATCGCCGGCGGACCGTTCGAGGCGTGGCTGGTCCGGGTCGAGCACGCTCGGGTCGGACGAACTGGACGATGAGGCGGGCACTCGAGGCCGCGCGGACGAGGGGATGGTCAACGGTTGGGTGCCGGATCGGCCTGCCGGATGCAATCGGCAACAAATGAAGACTGCCATCCTAACGTCATGGCCACGCCCGTCCTAATGCGCTCCAGGCGCTGGCCACGACAGGCTCCTGGACACGTGCGGCCAGGCAGACGAATTGCAGGGCGCATTCGAGCTGCACCTTGTCGGCGATGACCAGGCCGTGCGCCTGGCTTTCGCGGATTGCGATGGAGTCGCGCACCAGGCTCAGCCCCACGCCGGACTTGATCAGATCGAGCATGGAAGCCTCCTGGTCCACCAGCGCCACGCGCCTGGGCTCCAGCGCGCGCGACTGGAAGACGCCGGCCAGCAAGCGGTGGTGCGCCGACTCGGGCGGCGTGGCCACCCAGGGCAAGGCGGCCAGGCCTTTCCAGTCCCGGCCCCGCACCCGGGGGCCCCAGCCGGCCGGCGCCACCACCCGGTAGTGAAAGCGGCTGAGGGTGCGCGCGGCGAATGGGCCGCCAGCTTGCGCCTGCGCGTCGCCCAGGTAGAAGCCCACGTCGAGGTCGCCCGCCCCGACTTGCGCCAGAACGCTGCCGCTCATGCCCTGGCGCAGTTCGGTGGCCACCTGCGGCGCGCCTTCGACCAGCTCGCGCAGGAACGCGCCCAGGCGGGTGAATTCCGGGTCGAGGATGGTGCCGATGCGCAAGGTGCCGCGCACGGTGGTGTGCAGCCGCTGCGCGGAACTCTGGAAATCGGCCATCGCGCTCAGCACGCGTTCGGCCTGGGGCAGCAGGGCCGCGCCATCCGAGGTGAGCGCCAGCCCCTGCGAAGTGCGGCTGAACAGGGTGAGGCCGGTAATTTCGGCCAGCCGCTTGAGTTGCAGGCTGACCGCGGGCTGCGACAGATGCAGCCGCTGCGCCGCCCGCGAGACGTTGCCTTCGCGCGCCACGGCGGCGAAGGCGCGCAGAATCGAGAGATCGGCCGCCTGGATCATGTTATTTGGGCATTTTATAAACCCGTTTTGGCGAAATCATTGGCCTGTTTCCCTATACGGGGCCAAACTCCCGCCTGATTCGCCTACAGAGATTCACCATGAGCATCGCAAATATCGAGCACTTCATCGGCGGCCGCGTGGCGGCCGGCACCTCGGGCCGCACGCAGGACGTGACCAACCCGGCCTCGGGCCGCGTGACGGGCAAGGTGGCGCTGGGCGCCGCAGCCGACGTGGATGCGGCCGTGGCCGCCGCGCAGGCGGCCTTCCCCGCCTGGGCCGACACGCCCCCGGTGCGCCGCGCGCGCGTGATGTTCAAGTTCCTGGAGCTTTTGAACCAGCACCGCGACGAGCTGGCCCACCTGATCACCGCCGAGCACGGCAAGGTCTTCACCGACGCGCAGGGCGAGGTCACCCGCGGCATCGAGATCGTCGAATTTGCCTGCGGCATCCCGCAGCTGCTCAAGGGCGACTACACCGAGCAGGTGTCCACCGGCATCGACAACTGGACGCTGCGCCAGCCCCTGGGCGTGGTGACGGGCATCACCCCCTTCAACTTCCCGGTGATGGTGCCCCTGTGGATGTTCCCGGTGGCCATTGCCGCGGGCAACACCTTCGTGCTCAAGCCCAGCCCCACCGACCCCAGCCCGGCGCTGCTGATGGCGCAGCTCCTGAAGCAGGCCGGGCTGCCCGACGGCGTGTTCAACGTGGTGCAGGGCGACAAGGTGGCCGTGGACGCGCTCCTGGAGCACCCCGATGTGAAGGCGGTGAGCTTCGTGGGCTCCACGCCCATTGCCAACTACATCTACGAGACCGGGGCGCGCCACGGCAAGCGGGTGCAGGCGCTGGGCGGGGCCAAGAACCACATGGTGGTGATGCCCGATGCGGACGTGGACCAGGCGGTGGATGCGCTCATCGGGGCGGGCTATGGCTCGGCGGGCGAGCGCTGCATGG
The DNA here is from genome assembly GCA_018241905.1 of Pseudomonadota bacterium. GTDB lineage: Bacteria > Pseudomonadota > Gammaproteobacteria > Burkholderiales > Burkholderiaceae_C > Variovorax. The sequence continues at coordinate 547 of JAFECZ010000178.1, read as the reverse complement.
CCATCAGCGTGGCGGTGCTGGTGGGCCATGCGGCCGAGGCCGTGCTGCCCAAGCTGGTGGAGCGGGCCAAGGCGCTGAAGGTGCTCGACGGGGAGAACCTGGCGGCCGAGATGGGCCCGATCGTCACGCGCGCGGCGCACGAGCGCATCACCGGCTACATCGAGCAGGGCGTCAAGGAAGGCGCCAAGCTGCTGGTGGACGGGCGCGGCTTCGACGCCCGGCAGGCGGGCGCGGGCTGCGCGGACGGCTTCTGGATGGGCGGCACGCTGTTCGACCAGGTGAGGCCGGACATGCGCATCTACAAGGAAGAGATCTTTGGCCCGGTGCTGTCGTGCGTGCGGGTGCAGGACCTGGCCGAGGCGGTGGAGCTGATCAACGCGCACGAGTTCGGCAACGGGGTGTCGTGCTTCACGCGCGACGGCAACGTGGCGCGCGAGTTTGCGCGGCGCATCCAGGTGGGCATGGTGGGCATCAACGTGCCCATTCCGGTGCCCATGGCCTGGCACGGCTTCGGGGGCTGGAAGCGTTCGCTGTTCGGGGACATGCA
>JAFECZ010000177.1 GCA_018241905.1 Pseudomonadota bacterium | reverse complement strand
CATCGAGCAGCGGTATGCCAGTTGCCGTTGTTGTTCGAAGCAACTGCAGGCGAGACAATGAGAACCCGACGTTCATTCACGAGGACCATCTTGCCACATGGCACAGCGACTGATGCTGCCGCGCGCAGCCTGGCCGGCCCGGTACTCGCAGCCGCATTGCAGGACAGCCGGCGGCGCACCCTCGCCCTGGTGCAGGACCTGAGCACCGACCAATGGCTGCCGCCGCACCAGGCCGGCGTCAACCCGGTGGCCTGGGAGCTGGGGCACCTGGCCTGGTTCGCCGAGTTCTGGACCCGCCGCGGCCCGCATCGCCTGGACGAGCATGGCTTCGTGCACGCACGACATCCGCCGGCCATCGTCGGCCCCGATGCGGTGTTCGACTCCGCCAGGCTCGGCCATGCCCAGCGCTGGACCACGAAGCTGCCTGCACGAAGCGAACTGTTCTCGCTGCTCCAACAGCAACTCGAGGCCTGCATCGAATCCATGCCGAACGGCACCGGCGACGATGCGGCGCTGTACTTCCACCGCCTGAGCCTGTTCCACGAAGACATGCATGGCGAGGCCTTCGCCTGGATGCGTGCGGCGCTGGGCTACCCGGCCCCCGATGAATCGGCACTGCGCGAACAGCAGGCGGCACCCGCGCTGCATTTCGACGGCGACGACCTGCCGCTTGCGCCCAGCACGGGCATCCAGGGCTTCCTGTTCGACAACGAGATGCGCCACGAGCCGATGGCTGTTCGCCCCTTCGAGATCGATGCGCGCTGCGTCACGGCCGGCCAGTTCCTCGAGTTCGTCGATGCCGGCGGCTACGAGCGGCCCGAGTTCTGGCCCGGCGATGCCGGCACCTGGCGCACCCAGGGCGGCCGCAGCCATCCCGAGCGCTGGCGGCGCGACGGCTCCGATTGGCGCACGCGCTGGTTCGACCGCTGGGAGCCTCTCGACCCGCTCCTGCCGGTCGTTCATGTGAGCGCCTTCGAAGCGCAGGCCTACTGCGCCTGGCGGGGCCGGCGCCTGCCCCACGCGCTGGAGTGGGAATACGCCGCCACCCATGCACCCACAGATCGCTTCCGCTGGGGCGCCAGCGTGTGGGAATGGACCGGCGACGCGTTCGCCCCCTACGCAGGCTTCCTGCCCGGGCCGTATCGCGACTATTCGCTGCCCTGGTTCGGCAACCACCGGGAACTGCGCGGCGGCTCGTTTGCGACCCATGCGCGCATGCACCATCCGCGCTACCGCAACTTCTTCCAGCCGCACCGCGCGGACATCTTCGCGGGCTTTCGCACGGCCCGTTCGCTGTAGGCGCACTCGGCGCCGCATGTCATGCACCCGTCATGCCTTCGTCACCCCTCGCAACCATAGTCGCGCCGCGGCACTGCTTGGCCGCGCCAACACGGACGAGGAGAGACATTGCCATGACGCTCAGCCGACTTGCGCTTGCCTGCACGCTTGCCGCCACCCTGGCCGCCTGCGGGCTCGCGCCCAACCTTGCCACGGCCCAAGGCCTGGCGACCCATGGCCTGCAAGACCAGGACCATGACCAGGACCACGATCACGACGGTGGCAATGGCCACAACGGCAAGGAGCCGATCAAGATCAAGATCATCGGCTTCAACGACTACCACGGGAACCTGCAGACGCCCGGCACCTTCGGCGTGAACACCCTTGTGCCGGCAGCCCAGCGGCCGGCCGTGGGCGGCGCCGAATACCTGGCGGCCTACGTCAAGCGCATGAAAGCGCAGAACCCCAACAGCGTGGTGGTGGGCGCGGGCGACTTCATCGGCGCGTCGCCGCTGATCTCGGCCCTGTTCTTCGACGAGCCCGCGGTGGAAACGCTCAACCGCATCGGCGTGGAATTCAACGCCGTGGGCAATCACGAATTCGACAAGGGCGCGGCCGAACTGCGGCGGCTGCAAGGCGGCGGCTGCAAGATCACCAACGGCGTGCCCGACCCCAACAGCTGCAAGGGCGTAGGCTCCAACGCGCTGGGCAGCTTCGACGGCGCGCGCTTCAAGTGGCTGTCGGCCAACGTGGTCGAGACCGCCACCGGCCGCACGCTGCTTCCGGCCTACGGCATCAAGACCTTCCAGGGCGTGAAGGTGGCCTTCATCGGCATGACGCTCAAGGGCACGCCGGCCATCGTCGCGCCCACCGGCGTGGCCGGGCTGGAGTTCCGCGACGAGGCCGACACCGTCAACGCGCTCATCCCGCGCCTGCGCAAGGAAGGCGCGGACGTGATCGTGGTGCTGGTGCACCAGGGCGGCTTCCAGAGCAGCCCCAACGTGGGCGACATCAACGGCTGCGACGGCAACCTGAAGAACGCCGACGGCACCGACTCGGACATCGCAAAGATCGTCTCGCGCCTGCGCAACGGCGTGGACCTGGTCATCAGCGGCCACACGCACGCGGCCTACAACTGCTCGGCCAACACGCTGGACGTGAAGAACGTCAACGGCGCGGCCGTGAGCACGCCGCGCCCCACCGGCCTGCCCAACATCGAAGGCCGCCTGGTGCCGGTCACCAGCGCCAGCGCCTTCGGCCGCGTGCTGACGGACATCGACGTGACGGTGCATCCGCGCTCGCACAAGGTGCTGTCGGTGCTGCCCACCAACCGCCTGGTGGACCGCACCGATCCGGCCATCAACAACATGATCGCCGCCGACCCCAGCGTGAAGAACGTGGTGGACGGCTACAGCCAGCTGGTGTCGCCACTGGCCAACCAGGTGATCGGCACCATTGCCACGGCCCTGCCCAACAGCGCCAACGCCGCGGGCGAGATGCCCGCCGGCAGCCTGATCGCCGATGCGCAACTGATGGCCACGCAGCCAACCGCCCTGGGCGGCGCAGTGATGGCCTTCATGAACGCGGGCGGCGTGCGCAACCCGGGCTTCGCCTTCGGCGCCGGCACCACCTACCCCTACAACGTGACCTACGGCAACGCCTTCACGGTGCAGCCCTTCGGCAACAGCCTGGTCACCATGACGCTCACGGCGCAGCAGATCAAGGACCTGCTGGAGCAGCAGTTCGTGGGCTGCAAGGGGCAGGCGCAGCAGCGCATCATGCAGGTGTCCAACGGCTTGAAGTACGCGTGGAGCGCCTCGGCCGCGGCCTGCTCGAAGATCCAGAGCGTGGTGCTCACGCCCACCGACGTGACGCAGGTGCCGCCCGTGGCCACCGGCGCGCCGGACGTCATCGTGGCCAACGGCGTGGTGCAGAACCCCGGCAAGACCTACCGCGTGACGGTGAACAACTTCATGGCCACCGGCGGCGACGGCTTCACCACGCTGCTGGGCGGCACCAATGTGCTGGGCGGCGCGCAGGACATCGACGCGCTCACCGCCTACCTGGGCAGCGGCTACAAGGCGCCCAAGGCGCCCTACGATCCGGGCCTGCCGGCCTTGGGCATTCCGCGCATCACGCAGTTGCCTTGATGCCGCCTCGCCGCCCGCGCCATGCGGCACTGCTGCCGGCATCGCTCATGCTGGCGCTGTGCAGTGCCGCGCTGCCGGCGGCGGCACATGACGGACCGCATGGCGACGATGCGGCCATGGTGATCGACAGCCGCCACCGCCAGACCACGCCCGCCCAGAAGGACGCGCGGGCCGAACTGCTGGCCCGCGCCGAAGCCGAACTGGCCCGCGGCGACGCGGTGCAGGCCGGCGACACCTTCGAGCGCGCAGCCATGATGCTGCACGCCGCCGACACCGAGATGGGCCTGGTGCGCAGCTACATGCAGGCCGGTCAGTACGCCCGCGCCCTGGCCTTCTGCGCCCACACCGCCGGCGTGCACCGTGAGTCACCGGCGGCCGGTGCGCTCTATGCCTGGCTGCTGCGCGCGGGCGGGCAGACGGCCTTTGCCGAACGCACGCTCGAACAGGGCGTGCAGCGCGCACCGGACGACGCGGTGGTGCAAGAGACGCGACAGGCCTTTACCGCGCTCATGCCCGTGGCCAGCACGCCCTTGCTGCGCACGCCGCACCGCATGGCGCCGCAGGCCGTGATGCTCGGTGGCCAGGCCGCCGTGCCCGCAGCCGCGCGCGTCGTCGGCAGCGCCGTGCTGCTGGACACCGGTTCGCTGGCCGTGGTGCCCATCGCCGCCGTGCGAGAAGCCGGCGACCAAGGATTCTGGCTGCGCAACGGCCTGGGCCAGACCACGCAGGCGAGCGTGCAGCCAGACGCGGCGCTCCAGGCGCAGGGCGTGGCGCTCGTGAAACTGAAAGCCCCCATGGATGCCGGCCAGGGCATGCAGGCTGCACCGCGCGAGCCCTTTGCCGGAAGCCCCGGCTTTGCCGTGCAGTACGCGCCCCAGCAAGACGCCCAGCCCGCATGGCCCTGGCTGAGCCCCGGCTTCTTCGGCGCGCCGGCGCTGCAGGGCCGTGCCAGGCCGCTGGGAATCGAGCTGGCGGCCGGCCCCTTCGGCGGGCCGGTGTTCGATGCCCAGGGCCGGCTGGCCGGCATGGCCCTGCCCGGGCCCTCGGGCGAAGCCACGCTGCTGCCCGCGTCGGCCTGGCACGGCGACGGCCCGCCTGCCGCAGCACCGCAAGCACCCTCGCCGTCACGCGTCGCGCCGACCGAACAGGTCTACGAGACAGCGCTGCGCGTGACGCTGCAGGTCATCGCGCTGCCGCCGCAAAGCCGCTGAGCGAAGCGGCTTTCATGGGGCCCGCGCATAGCGGCTGATCGCGCCCTACTTCTGCGGTGCCGGCGCCGGTGGCGGTGGCGCTGATGGCTGCGCCGGTGCCGGCACCGGCGTGACCGTCTCCCGTACCACGCCGCCGCCCATCACGCTGCCGCTGGAAGTGCTGCCCTGCTCGCCGCGAATTCGCGCTTCGCAATCGGCCTTGTCGCCGGCCGGCAGTGGCTGGCAGCGCGCCAGCGCGTTGGCCTGGTTGGTGGACAGGCTCGAGCCGGCCAGGCCGCCGCGTGCGGCCTCCTGGCGCGCGGCGCCGGCTTCGCGCTGGCAGGCCGCCTTGTCCTGCTGCACGCCGTCGCACCGGGCCGAAGCCCCGGTCGCGGGCACGGGCGGAGGTGCCTGCGCCCAGGCGGGCAGGCCCGCGGCCAAGGCCGCTGTTGCAATGAAGAACGACAAGGCAGGTGTCCGCATGGCAATGGCTCCTTCGGTGAAGGCCAGCATGGCATGCACCCGCGGCCGGGTACGTCGGACATCGGCTCGAATCGGGGCGGGTAGGCACCGTCCTGCCGCGGCTGGTACAGGCGGTAGGCGCTGCAGCGGCGGCGGCGCGCCGCCGCCAGAGGCGAGGGCTAAAGGACCTGGATCGAAGCCCCGTGCGTCAGCGCCGGGTCGATGTGCAGCCCCTGGTGCCGTGCATCGACCGACAGCGTGATGACGCTCGGCCCCTCGCCGCGCGCCCTGCCCTGCTCTTCGCGCAGCTCGACCTCGAAGCCGACGAGCCGCACGCGGCCATCGACGACCGCATCGCCGCCCAGCAGCATGCGGTAGCGCGCCAGGCTGGCAGCCACGTCCTGCACGGCCACCTGCACGGCCGCAATGCCTCGCGCACCGTTGGCGTGGCGGCGCGCATCGCCTTCGGGCACGCGCAGCGCCCTGGGCGTGATGTCCGCGCACAGGAACGGCAGGTCGTGCCGCTGCTGGCGCGCGGAGCTCCACGCGATGCGTACGCCGTCGGGCCGGTTGCGTGCACCGGGAACCGCGGTGAGTTCGGCCAGGCCGCGCCGGCGCGCATCGGCCACGGCGGCGTCGATGTCCTGCGGCAGCAGCGCGAAGTCGACAAGGCCCTCGCCTGCCGCGTCGAGCACGCGCCACCAGCGCTCCTCGGGAGAAGGCGCCGAGTAGGCGATCAGCTCCAGGTAGCTGCCGTCCTCGAACACCACCAGCGCATTGGCGGTGTTGCGGCCCGGGTGCCTGCCGCCAGCAATGACGGTGAAGCCCGCGCGCCGGTAGTCGGCCACCGCCTGCTCCAGCGAAGCCACTGCAATCACCACGTGGTCCAGCGCCATGGCGGTCATGGCTTCACTCCTCCAGCTTGAGATGCGTTTCGCGCACGAAGGCGCTCCAGCGCTCGTACTCCGCACGGGCATACTTGTCGACGCCGGCGCCGTCGGTGGCCATGACCTCGAAGCCCTGCTGGGTGAGCAGCTTGCTCACTTCGGGTGTCTTCAGCGCGGCGCGAAAGCCCTCGGTGAGCGTGGCCAGCTTGTCGGGCGGCGTGGCCGCGGGCGCGAAGATGCCGATCCACGAATAGGCCTCGAAGCCCGGGAAGCCCGACTCGGCCACCGTGGGCACGTCCGGCAGCTCGGGCAGGCGGTTGGCGCCGGTGACGGCCAGTGCCTTGATCTTTCCGGCGGCGATCTGTCCCTTGAGCGCGGCATAGCTCAGCAACGTGAGCTGGGACACGTCGCCCACCACGGCCTGCACCGCCGGCCCGCCGCCGCCGTAGGGCACGTGCAGCACGTACACGCCGGCGCGGCGCTTGATGTCTTCCATGACCAGGTGGTTCATGGAGCCCACGCCGGTGGACGCATAGCTGTAGCGCGCCGGGTCCTTGCGCGCCGCGGCGATGAAGCCGCGCAGGTCCTTGGCGGGCACCGAGGCCGAGGCGCCGATCACCAGCGGGAAGCGCACCGCCAGCGTGATGCCGGCAAAGTCCTTGAAGGTGTCGTAGGGCAGCTTGGCCTTGGCGATGGGGTTGATGGCGTGCGTGTCGAAGCTCACCAGCACGGTGCTGCCGTTGGGCGCCGACTTGGCCACGTAGTTCGTGGCCAGTTGGCTGGCGGCGCCGGGCTTGTTCTCCACCACCACCGGGCGGCCCAGGCGCTTTTCCAGCTCGGGCTGCATGATGCGCGACACGATGTCGGTGCTGCCCCCCGGCGGGAAGGTGACGACCATGTGCAGCGGCCCGTCGGAGGACTGTGCTGCCGCGCCGCCGGCAAGGCCCAGGGCTGCCGTGGCCGCCAGGGCCTGGCGGCGGTTGAGTCGGTTGAATTGGATCTGCATCTTCTGTTGGCCTTTCAATGCTGCTCTCTTGAAAACCGGATGATGAACGACGGAGGTCGGGCGAACGGAGCGGGTTCTCAGCCCATCCACTGGCTGACCGGCACCGCCGTGTCCTGCAACTGCTGCGACACCACGTCCACCAGGGCCGGGCCGTCGTGCGCCAGCGCCGCCTTGAGTGCGCCTTCCAGCTCGCTCGGGTCCTCGACGCGCCAGGCCTTCACGCCGAAGGCTTCGGCCACGCGTGCGTGGTTGGTGCGGTTGAAGTCCACCGAGTAGTAGCGCTCGTCGTAGCCGGTCTTCTGGCTGGCCTTGATCCAGCCGAACACGGAGTTGGAGAACACGATCATCTTCAGCGGCACGCCGCGGCGCACGATGGTCTCCATCTCGCCGCAGGTGAAGCCGAAGCTGCCGTCGCCCATGACGGAGACCACGGTGGCATCGGGCCGGCCGAAGGCTGCGCCCACGCCGGCGGCCATCGAGAAGCCCAGCGCACCGTGCGCGCGGTTGGTGATGAAGTGGCGTCCGGCCTGCGGTGCGTCGAAGTACGCGGCGAAATACGGGCACGGCGTGCCGGGGTCGGCCACCACCACGGCATTGGCCGGCAGCAGGCGGTTGAGGGCATCCACCACGCGCTCGGGCTTGATGGGCCGGTCTGCCGATTGCGCCAGGCCGGCGAAGAAGGCCTGCTTCTTCGCGCGGCTGCGCGCCACGATGGCGCGGCCGTCTGCGGCGTCCGCCGGGCGGTGTGCAATGCGTTCGCTCACCGCGGCGGCCAGCGCCGCCAGGCCCAGGCGCGCATCGCCCACCAGGGCCACGTCGGTGCGGTAGTTGGTGGCGATGGTGCCGGGGTCGATGTCCAGGTGCAGGATGGCGACCTCTCGCGCCGGCATTTTCCAGTGCTCGGTGGTGGTGGAGCCGGCACGCGCGCCGATGAACAGCACCAGGTCGGCCTGCGCGATGACGTCGCGCGTGGCCTCCACGCCGCCGTTGGTGCCGATCACGCCCGCGTTCAGCGGGTGGCTGCCGGGCAGGCTGCCGCTGCCGCTGATGGTGAGGCACACGGGCGCGTTCAGCTGCGTGGCCAGCGCCTCCAGCTGCGCATGCGCACCGGAGATGACCACGCCGCCGCCGCACACGATGACCGGGCAGCGCGCCGCGGCCAGCATGGCGGCTGCGCGCTCCACCTCGGCCGGGTCCGGCGCGAAGCGGTAGGCCGGGTAGTGGTCGTGGCCGGGCTGCGCCCACACGTCGCCCGGGTCGATGGCGTGCTTCTGCACGTCGTAGGGCAGGCAGATGTGCGTGGCGCCGGGCCGGCCGGTGACCATGGCGCGGAAGGCGCTGCGCACCGCGTGCGGGATCTGGTCCACGCGGTCGATGGTGGTGTTCCACTTGGTGAGCGGCTGGTAGAGCGCCTGCTGGTCCAGCTCGGTGAGCGGGAACTTGCCGCGCGCGCCCACCGACACGTCGGAGGTGATGCCCAGCACCGGAATGGCCGACTCGTTGGCTTCCACCAGGCCCGGCAGCAGGTAGGTGGCGCCGCCGCCGCTGGGGCCTTCGCAGATGCCGGGCTTGCCGGTAACGCGTGCGTAGGCATCGGCCATGTAGGCGGCGCTGCGTTCGTCGCGGGTGAGCACGTGGTCCATGCCGTGGTCCAGTCGCGCCAGCGCGTCGTAGAAAGGCAGGCTGGTGTCGCCGCACAATCCGAAGATGTGCTTGACGCCGTTGAGTTGCAGCATGCGCACCAGGGCGTCGGCGCCGTTCATGGAAGACATTCGATAAGCTCCAGCGTAATCGGTTAAGAACTCATTTCAGTATACTTAAAAGCATGCAGAGCACAAGCAGGGGCGGCGCGGCCGCGCCCATTTCCAAGACGCGCCGCGAGCGCGGCTCGGGCGTTTTCGAGGCGCTGCGCGACATGGCGATCTCCTACCAGCTCAAGCCCGGCGAGCGCCTGAGCGAGATCGAGCTGGCCCAGCGCCTGGGCGTGAGCCGCACGCCGGTGCGCGAGGCCCTCACCCGCCTGGTGAACGACGGCTTCCTGCTGCCGGCCACGCGCGGCTTCGTGCGCCGCCCGCTGGACGTGCAGGAGACGCTGGACCTGTACGAGGCCCGCGTTGCCATCGAAAGCGCCTGCCTGTCGCTGGCCATCGAGCGCGCCACCGACGAGGACATCGCCCAGGCCAAGGCCTACCTGGCCGCCAGCCAGAAGGCGGCGCCGGACACGCCGGTGGAGCAGCTGGTGGAGCTGGACGAGGGCTTTCACCTGCGCGTGGCGGACATGGCGCGCAACCAGGAGCTGCGCCGCATGCTGGGCGTGCTCAACGAGCGCATCCGCTTCATCCGCTGGATCGACATGGAGAACGTGGGCCGCAGCGCTACGCAGAAGGAGCACCTGCAGATCCTCAAGGCCCTGCAGGCGCGCGACGAAGCCGCGGCGCAGCAGGCGCTCAGGTCGCACATCGGGCTGCGCAAGGAACAGATCGTGGAAGCGATCGCCAAGGGCCTGGCGCGGATCTACCTGCCGCCCGACGTGCTGGGTTGATTGCGCCCTTGACGGCCGCGGCCGTCCTGCGCCCAGGTTCGCGGCCGCCGCAGGGCGCGCGTTCGCAGGGCGCGCGTTCGCAGGGCGCGCGTTCGCAGGGCGC